>JALUBW010000118.1 GCA_027044735.1 Anaerolineales bacterium | reverse complement strand
TCGGCTGGATGGCTGTTTAGTGCTCTACCCGCACCAGCACCGCGCGCACTATCCGCCGGTAGCGGTAGCCGCCGGTGGCGGGTAGGTAATCTTCGCACGTCAGCAGGGTGAGCCAGTCGCGGGTTTCGTGTTTTAGCGCGGCGGTGGTGTCGTAGGGGGTGATGAGGCGGTTTTCGCGCACTTCGTAAGTGTAGGTGAATTCCCCGGCGCGGATGAAAATTTGGTCGCCGAAGTGCAGTTCTCGGAGGTGGTAGAAGACGCCGGGGGAGTTGTCCGCGTTCCAGACATGGCCGGTGAGCACGGTGTTGCCCGTCCATGTGGGGAAGGCCGTGCCCTCCAGCCAGCCTACGGCGTGGCCCAGCCAGCGGACGTCCCAGCCTTGCCCCTCGCGCGGCACGCCGACGATGGGGGCGCTGACGCCGATCTTCGGGATGCTGAGGGTGAGGTCAAGGGAGGCGTAGGCGCGGCTTTGGGGCGGCAGCACGGCGATGGTGTGGGGCGCAAAGCCGGTTTGAGGCAAGGCTTCGGGCGTGGGGGTCGGGGTTGGTGTTGGCGTGAAGGTTGGGGTCAAGGTTGGTGTTGGTGTTGGGGTTGGGGTCAGCGTGGGTGTTGGGGTGAGGGTTGGGGTCGGTGTGAAGGTTGGGGTGGGTGTGGGCGCCAATGCTTGCAGCGCCAACGAAGTTTCGTCGTCGTCGGGCTGGCCGTCGTTCCAATCGTCGTCGGCAAAGCCGACGGCGGCCACGCTGTCGGGGTCGGTGGGGCCGGTGTGGGTGATCTCGGCCTGGATGGTGTAAGCCCCCGGTGTTTGGGCGCGTACCGTCAGGGTGAGGGTGGCTGTTTGGCCTACGGCCATGGTGCCCAAATCCCATGTGCCTGAGCCGGCGTTGTAACTGCCGGTGTCGGGCGTCGCGCTGACCAGGGTCAGCCCCGCGGGCAAAGTGATTTGGGCTGTGGTGGCTTCTGCGCTGAAGGGCCCTGCGTTTTGCACGGTTACCGTGACTGGCGCGGTTTCCCCCACGGTGATGGACGAGGATGGGGACGAGATGTTGACGGAGAGGTCGGCAATTTTGCTGGCCGCGCCGTTGACTTCCTCATTGGGCTGGAGGGTGAAATCAAGGATTTTGGTGTAACTCGCGGTGCCCCCGCTGATGTCCACCCTGTAGAGCGCGTCGTCCGAAGCGCCGTAAATTTGGTTTCCGTCGCTGGCCATGGCGACCAGGGGATTAGAAAGGCCGTGGGTCTCCATTTCGCCCAGGTTGGTGTAAGAGACGAAGTTGCCCGCGGCGTCGGTGGTGATTTGGAGGAGATAGGTGTGGTGATTGTTCCAGTTGCCCTGCCCCCAAATCGCGTAAAGGTAGCCGTTGGCTTCGGTGTAGTCGCTGGTGTAGCCGCCGGAGGGGTAGTCGGGCCGCATGTCGTGCCACAGGAAGACGGTGGCAGGGTCGTAATTGTGCAAGCCGTAAAATCCGTGGGTATACCGGTAGGGGATGTAACTTTCCAGCCCCCCGCCAAGGTAGCCGATGTCGTGGTGGAGGTCAAAGTACACCGCGATGCCCCATTCAAACGGCAGTTGGGGGGAAAGTTGGTTCACGTGCCCGGTGTCGAGGTCTAAAGTGTAAAGGTGCGATTTTTGCTCTAACGATATGGAGATGGCGTAGACGTTGCCGTTGGGTGCAAAGGCAAGATTCCCAAAGCCGAAATAGCCGTAGCGGGTGTGGGCATCGGGCACGTCGTCATGGGTGAGGACGTATTCCTGATGGGGGTTGGTGTCTACATCCCGGATGACCAGGATGCGGTTTTGGGTGGTGACCAGCCAGATGTCCCACGCTTGTGCACTGTGTGCTATTGCTCCAACCGAGATGATGGCGAGCAAAATTCCTAAAATAGATTTACTGAGTTTCATAGGGACCTTTATTGTGCTATAAGTGTTGGTGATAAGTGTTGGGTATTCTGTACCATGACGATTTGCGCATTATACCATTTTCCCGAAATAGTGTGGGTTGTCACTACAAAAAGTCTCTATAATGAAAATGAGGCGCTTGTTTTTAGCCTTCTTGGCCAAATTGAAGTGTTTACCTTCGCTTTCCGCTGTGCTCAGGAGGTAATGATGGACGTTATCCAAAACCCAGATAAAGCAGTACAGGCTTCTCTGCGGTTTTTGCAGACCCTCGTTGAGGATTACCATCCGCGAAATTTTGATGTCCGCTTTTGGGATGGCAGCGTTTGGAAGGCGGAAACCCCAACGCCCGATTTCACCCTTGTGTTGAAGCATCCGGGGGCTTTGCGCTCAATGTTTCGGGTGACCGACAGCGACCTTTCGTTAGGCGAAGCCTACATTTACGACGACTTTGACATTGAAGGCGACATTTTCAAGGTCTTCCCGCTTGAAGATCATTTTGAGCAGGGTATGCCTTTAGAAAAGAAGGCTCGTTTGCTCAAACTTTATCTTTCGCTGCCCAAAGCACCCAGCAGGGTGCCAAGCCGCGCCGCCAATTTGAAAGGTCAAATTCATTCCATAGAACGCGACCGCGCGGCTATCCGTTACCATTACGACGTCCCCAGCGAGTTTTACGCCCTTTGGTTGGATAAGAACATGGTATATTCGTGCGCCTATTTCAAGACGGGCAAGGAGGATATTGACACCGCGCAGGAGCAAAAACTTGACTACATTTGCCGCAAACTACGCCTCAAGCCCGGTGAGCGTTTGCTGGATATAGGCTGTGGCTGGGGGGCGCTGGTGATTCATGCGGCTAAGCATTACGGCGTGCAGGCGGTGGGTATCACGCTGAGCGAAAACCAGTACCGCTGGGCGAATGAGCGCATTAAGCGGGAGGGGTTGGAGGACCGCGCCCGCGTTGAATTGCTTGATTATCGCGAGGTGGATGAGCCGGAGGGCTACGACAAACTTGTGAGTGTGGGCATGTTTGAGCACGTGGGCGAAAAGATGTTGCCGGTTTATTTCAAGAAAGCGTGGGAATTGCTCAAGCCCGGCGGCGTCTTTTTGAACCACGGCATTGCGCGCGATGCGAATATCCCGTGGAAGCGCGGCACTTTTGGCGATAAGTATGTGTTCCCCGATGGGGAACTGGAGCCCATCTGGCTTACGACCCGCGCCGCGGAGGAAACTGGCTTTGACGTGCGCGATATTGAAAACCTGCGCGAGCACTACGCTCTCACTTTGCGCCATTGGGTGCGTCGCTTAGAGGCTCATCACGATGACGCTTTGAAAATTGTTGACGAAACGACCTACCGCATCTGGCGGCTTTTCATGTCCGGCTCTTCTTATGGATTTGAAATTGGCCGTCATAAACTGTTTCAAACTCTCATGGTGAAAGTTGAGCGCGCCCCGAGCGGTCTTCCATGGACGCGGGAGGATTGGTACTGCAAATAGCGCCTCAGGCTCCCAAAGTTGCACTTCTTTGGGAGCCTGAATTTTGTTTTTGCTCCACGAATTTGCTTAAAACCTTCGTTTCCTTATTGCATTGGAAGAGACTCTGTGCTAAAGTGTAATTGAAAGGTCAGACGATTATCGTCTGCCGAATGACAGCAAAAGGCCATTTTTATGTTGGTGCAACCAAAGCCGTTGGCAGAACAGGTTGAGCAGGTGTTGCGTAGACGCTTGCGCGAGGGGGTTTATACCGCTGGCTCGCGCATCCCGTCCGAGAGCGAGTTGGCCGCCGAATTTGGCGTCAGCCGCGCCACAGTGCGCACCGTGTTGGCCAAACTCGCCGCCCATGGGCTGCTGCTCCGGCGGCAGGGCGATGGCACATACGTCAACGCCCGTGTCCAGCAGGCCAACGCCCACTGGGGCAGCCTGTGGGATTTCAACAGCCTGATTGAGAACAACGGCTACACTCCTACCATTCAAGAAGTGGCGCGTGAAGTGCGCCCCGCTACTGAAGAAGAAGCCCTCGCCCTGGCTATTGCCCCCGGCGAGGGTTTGTTTTCCATCCACCGCCTTTTTCTGGCCGATGCCCAGCCCGTGATTTTGGCGCACAACGTCTTCCCCCTCTCGCTCTTTCGGG
>JALUBW010000117.1 GCA_027044735.1 Anaerolineales bacterium | reverse complement strand
GGCGACGTAGCCAAGTGGGAAGGCAGGGGCCTGCAAAGCCCTGATTCGCGGGTTCGAATCCCGCCGTCGCCTCAATAAAAAAGAGCGCCCGCGCGGGCGCTCTTTTCGTTTCTGCTTCCTGCTTCGGCAACCCTAAACGCCGAGTATTGCCTTCAACTTCTCTTCTGAAGCCTCAAGCACCTTCTCGTGCAGGCTCTTGCCGTGGCTGTCCATAGTCACGATGGCGGGGAAATCTTTGACCTCAATCACCCACATGGCCTCAGGCACGCCAAATTCCAGTTTATAAACGGCGAGCACGCGCTGCACGCTTTGGGCAATCAAAGTCGCCGCACCGCCAACCGCATGGAAGTAAACCGCAGGCTCTTCTTGGCACGCTTTCAGAGTCTTCGGCCCCATGCCGCCTTTGCCCATCACACCGCGCAGATGGAAGTGATGGATCACCTCCGCCTCATACGGTTCTTCGCGGATGCTCGTGGTGGGGCCCGCAGCGACAAACTTGTAATCGCCAGTATCCAAGCCAGCCACCACCGGCCCGCAGTGGTAAAGAACGCTGTGGTCAAGCACCTTTTTTATGGCTTCGTAAACTTCCAAATCGTCGCCCTGCGGCTCACGGGTTTTGCGAATGAAAGTATCAATCATCCATTTATGAACGGCATCACGGCCGGTCATCATCACGCCGGAAAGCAAAACGGCATCGCCGGCGTGAAGGCTCCGGATGGTCTCATCGTCAATCGGGAGTTTGATCTCACGCATAGCACCCTTCCTCTCTCATTATTTGTATTCGGCTTTGCCGTTGCGGTAAATCATCGTGTGGCGGCGGTAAGCCCAGCACATATAGGCAATGGAGACAAAGTAACACGCAGGTAAGCGGTGAATCGCTTTGATGCGCGTAGCAACCACCGTGGTTTTGCCGCCCAGCCCCATCGGGCCAATGCCGAGTTTGTTGGCATCTTCGGTGATGCGATGCTCCAACTCGGCCAAGGCGGGGTCAGGGTTTTCCTCGTCCAGCCGCCGCCAGAGCGACTCTTTGGCGGCATAGTAGGAGGAACCGCGATCGCCGCCAATCCCAACGGCAATGAAGCCCGGCGCGCACCCCTTGCCCTGCGCTTGGTAAATGGCGTCCATCACCACCTTGTAAACGCCCTCAAGGTCGCGGCCAGCGTGCAGGCGTGAATCGGGCAATTTGTATTGAGTGGAAACGTTTTCCGAGCCGCCGCCTTTGAGCATCAGCCGCACGGTGACGGCATCGCCATCAACTTCGTGGAAATGAACCGTGGGGAAATACTCATCGCCAATGTTGTTGCCGGTGTTCTTGCCGGTAATCGGGTTCACGGCGTTGGGGCGCAGGTAAACGCGCTTGGTGGCTTCTGCCACGGCGGCTTCAATTTGCCGCCGCATTTCGCGCATGCTCCACCCCTGCGGCATATCTACGTAGAAAATCGGCACGCCGGTATCTTGGCAGATGGGTGTGGAATTGGTGCGCGCCATTTCCACATTGCGCAAAATGGTATCAAGCACACTGCGCGCCACCGAGCCCTCATCTTCGCGGTCTCGTGCGGCGCGCAGTGCGGCTTCCACGTCGTCCGGCAGATCGGTTGCCGCCAGACGCACAAGTTCCAACAATTCTTGCGTCAGGTCAGGTTGCATTGCATCCTCCTTCAAATCGGCTATCGGGGATAAAATTATTGTAAGCCAAACCTAACGGCGCGCATAGTGATGAATGACACTTTGCGACTGTGTTATCATTCAACGAGGAAGGGCGGCATACAAGCCGTTGTAAGCATCCCCAAAAGCGCCAGCCAAAGCCCCCACACCTTCGGCGTTTCACGATCAACAAGGGAGTGGATCATGCCTCGCGTAGCCTTGTTTTTAGATTTTGAAAATTTATATAACGCGCTAAAAAAACAACATGCCAATTACCGCAACCCTTACGGCGAATCGCCGCGCATGGATTTTGAGCAGTTGGTTGAATACGTCAATGAGAATTACGGCAAACTCGCGCCGCGCGATTTCATCGTGGTTGCCAATTTTACCCATTACAACCCCCAACTCGGCGGGCTAAACCGCCTCGCTACCGTGATTGACGCGCAAAGTTTTCACACGCGCGCCGCCCGGCGCGAGAAGTTCGGCCGCGGCAAAGGACGCAAATTCGTCATAGAGCAATACGCCGATATGCGCCTTGCGTTTGAAATAGGCAAACACGTGGCAACCAATCCCGCCGATATTTACATCATCGGCAGCGGCGATAAGGCTTTCGTCGCCGTTGGGAGAGCGCTTGAAAATGAGGGATACCAAGTTGTGTTTTTGGTGGCTGGCGCGGATTCGGAATCGGTAGCATACGAAATCAAAGCCGAGTTTGACCTGCTTGATTTCACCATCACCCAAAAAGCAAAACCCCAAAAGCCCCACATCCCCAAAACAAAGCAGAAAAAGCAAAAACCCGAATCGGACGGGCAAGACGTTGCCGCGCTGGTCGGCCAATTGCGGCGTGAACTCACCACCGCCATCCCATTAGCGCTTGCCGAGGCGCTGATAGGCCCACAAGAGCAAGCGCAAAAAGCCCTGCGCGCTGCTCAGAGCAAGGGCAAAGTTGATGTTTGGGAAAACAACTCGGGGATAACCTGCATTTCACTGCGCTCGGAACGGCTTTTCGGCAAGGTGCAAATAATGGAAAGCCGCCCGGAGGTGGTGTGGGCGGCCAAAGTGCTAAAAGCAGTGCGCAGCATTGCTGAAAAAGGCGCTCCCTACGACCGCCCATCGTGGCGTCGGGCATTGAAGGAGCACCTCGGCATCTCAAACCGCGAATCCAAAGAACTGCTCCAGCAATTGCTGGAATTGGGGATTTTGAAAGACGGAGCGCTTGACAAGCCAAGCATTACCATAGAAACCGCCAAAGCGCTCATGGAAAAGCGGCGCTAATCAGGCTACGCTCGGCGCAAGCGCAGCCAAAAGCACGAGCCGCCCCCTGCCTCGCTTTCAAAGCCCATAGAGCCGTCCATTTTTTCCGCCAAAGTGTGCGCCACATGCAGCGAAAGCCCCCAGCCCTGATGAGCGCGCACCTCTTCTACCTCCGAGCGGAAAAACGGGGTGAAAATCCGCTCAGCATCGTCGGGCTTAATCCCAATGCCAGTGTCGCAAACCCAAACCACAACCCCATCCCCCTCCGGTTCAGCGCGCACTGTGATGCTGCCGCCTTCGGGGGTGTAGCGATAGGCGTTATCCACCATCGCCTCAATAATTTGAGAAACACGCCCCCTATCTCCCAAAATTTTGGGCAAATCCTCGGGAACTTCGGCCTTCAAAGTCTGGTTCTTCTCTCCGCAACGCGGGCGGTACTGTGCCACAACCCCCAAAAGCACGGGTGCAAGGTCTATCGGTTCGCGCTTGGGGCGCAGGCGGCCTGATTCCAGTTTACCCATTTCCGAAACCCGGTCAATCAGCGTCGCCATGCGTTCCACATTGTTGCGGATGACGGTGAGGAACTGGGCTTGCTGGTCGGTGACCGGCCCCATCACGCCCTTGACCAGCAGGTCGGCGTAGCCCTTGATGGAAGTCAGCGGCAGGCGCAGTTCGTGGGTGACGGTGGAAATGAAGGAGGGCAGGCGGCCGCGCTCGGCCTCCAACGCCTCGTGCAACGTCTGCGGCGAAGCGCCCCACACCGCGAGGGTCTTCCCTTCCTCAAGGGGGTAGAGCCGCACGGTGCCGAACTGCGGCGAAAGGAAACGCGCCGCCTCGCTCACCGGCAACGCCACGCCCTCGGTGGGGAAGAGGGTGCCCGCGGGCGGCGCGTCTTTCCCCGAAGCGGCCAGCACCCGCCCTTGCTCATCCAACAGCGCCCAAGAAAAGCCTTCGTGGGTGAGGATGTCAGTCCATTTTTGCATCGGTTTTGGCCTCCTGCGAACGGGCAAAATCGCACAGGTCGCGCAGCGGGCAAATCTCGCAGCGCGGCTTGCGGGCGGTGCAAATTTCCCGCCCCAAGCGGATGAGGTTGAGGTGCGCGTCGTAGTAGGTTTCGGGCGGGAAGAC
>JALUBW010000116.1 GCA_027044735.1 Anaerolineales bacterium | reverse complement strand
AGGGAAGGGGGCAGATGAGCCGAGCGCCAGCGAGGCTCAGCGGGGGATGGGTGAGATCTTGCCACAAGTGCGATAGATCGCACCTTTCACAATAACTGAAATCTTGTTTGAAAATGCATTACGTTAACGATGGGAAAGTAGCATTGTTGATATTGCCTGAACGCCCTCACTTATCCCCCGTCGCCTCGCTCGTGCTCGGCGGCTGAGGCTTTGCCTAAGCACCCGCGGGGGAAGAGTGAGGGTACCGCCATCGCAAGAACGTCAACCACTTTGTGGTTAGTTCAATAGTTGCAAGTAAAGGTGAGGCTATTATATCCCGAACGACTAGCAGGGAAGGCCATAACACAAAAAGCGCGGGGGCGTCCCGCGCTTTTGTGCTTTCGGGTACGGCTTGTTACTCCATTCCGAGGTAAGTTTTTTGCACCATTTCGTTGTTGCGGAGGTTTTCGGCGCTATCGGCAAGCACAATTTCGCCCGTGCGGAGCACGTAGCCGCGATGGGCAATTGAAAGCGCCATTAGGGCGTTTTGCTCCACCAGCAAAATGGTTGTGCCCTGCTTGTTGATGTCTACAATGGTGTCAAAAATCAGTTCAACCAACACGGGCGCTAAGCCCATTGAAGGCTCATCCAAAAGCAGAAGACGAGGGCGCGCCATCAACGCTCGTCCGATGGCGAGCATCTGCTGTTCACCGCCCGAGAGCGTACCTGCTACCTGATTGCGGCGCTCCTTCAAGCGCGGGAAAAGTTCATACACGCGCTCCAGATCTTCTTTGATGCCTTCTTTGTCATTGCGAATGTAAGCGCCCAGATCAAGGTTTTCGGCAACCGTCAAACGGGCAAAAATCCCGCGCCCCTCAGGCACCATTGAAACGCCCTTGTAAACAATCTCGTGCGGCTTGAATTTGGTCAAATCCTCGCCTTCCAGGGTAACCGTGCCCTGACGGGGCTTGATCAAACCGGTGATGGTGCGCAAAGTCGTCGTCTTACCCGCACCGTTTGCGCCAATAAGCGTCACAATCTCGCCCTCATCCACATAAAGCGAAATACCTTTGAGGGCTTCAATGTTGCCGTAGAAGGAATGCACATCCTTGAGTTCAAGCATAGCCATAAGCGGTCTCCTCTAAGCCGTCGCGGTGGCGCTCTTGATGCCCGATGCAGCGCCGCGCCCCAAGTATGCCTCAATCACCCGCGGGTTGCGCTGAATTTCTTCGGGCTTGCCCTCGGCAATCTTCTTGCCGAAGTCCATCACGGCAATTTTCTCGCTGATGGTCATCACAACTTTCATGTCGTGCTCAATCAGCAAAATGCTCAAGCCCAGTTCATCGCGCAAATGGCGGATGAAGCGGATCATTTCGGAAGTTTCCTGCGGGTTCATGCCGGCGGTCGGCTCATCAAGCAACAGGAGTTTAGGCTCGCTGGCAAGAGCGCGGGCAATTTCCAAACGGCGCTGAGCACCGTAGGGTAGGTTGCGGGCTAACTGGTCGCCAAGCCCCTGCAAGCCCACAAAGTTGAGCAGGCGCCGAGCCGCCTCCAAGGCTTCTTGCTCCTCGCGTTTGTAGCGGCGGGTGTGCAAAATTGCATCCCACCACTGATGGTGCATGAGGGGATGCCGCCCAACCATGATGTTTTCAAGCGCGGTCATGTTGGAAAAGAGGCGGATGTTCTGATAAGTACGGGCAATGCCCATGCGGGTAACGCGATCGGGGGTCAAGCCCTGAATTTCGCGCCCGTCAAAGATAATTTTGCCTTCTTCAGGGGTGTAGAAGCCGGTAATGCAGTTGAAAAAGGTAGTTTTGCCCGCACCGTTGGGACCAATAACACTGGCAATGCTACCGCGTTCAATGGTGAAATCAAGATTGTTCACCGCCACCAAGCCGCCAAACCGCTTTGTTACACCCTTTGCAATCAAAATCGGTTCCATCACAGCGCCTCCTAATCCCCTACTTCCTCGCGAAGTTCACGTTTGCGAATCGGCTCAGGCCAAAAGCCCTCGGGCTTGAGCAACATCATCGCAATCAGCGAAAGGCCGTAAATCAACATCCGGTATTCGGCGAATTCGCGCAACAGTTCCGGCAAGCCCACCAAGGCAAGCGAGCCAACAAACACACCGGGCATACTGCCAACGCCGCCCACAATGATGAGCGAAAGCACGTTGATGGAAATCAGCAAGTTGAAACTGTGCGGGAAAATTGAGCCAACATACGAGGCGAAAATCGCACCTGCCAAGCCCGAGAACGAAGCGCCAAAAGCAAAAGCCGTCAATTTGGTCACCACAAGGTCAATGCCCATCGCTTCGGCCACATCTTCGTCCTCGCGCATAGCCATCCACGCGCGGCCAAGGCGCGATTCGCGCAAGCGATAGGCCACAAATGCCGCTAAACCTATCCCCACAAGTATCAGGTAATAAAAGTGTATCGGCGTTTGTATTTTGAACCCAAACAGAGGCGGCTTGGGGATAAGCAAAATACCCTGCGCGCCGCCGATGAGCGGCTTCAGCCAGTTTGAAAGGGCTAAGATGCGGATGATTTCGCCAAAGCCCAAAGTCACAATGGCGAGGTAATCGCCGCGCATACGCAATACCGGCACACCGAGCAAAATGCCCGCCACCATTGCCACCAGAATTGAGAAAGGCACCGCCTCCCAAAACGTCCAATGGGCAATGCCCAATGGGCCTGTAGAGGTAAGCAAGCCCATCATGTAAGCGCCAAGTGCGAAGAAAGCCACGTAACCAAGGTCAAGCAAGCCTGCGTAGCCCACCACAATGTTCAAGCCCAAACCCATGATGGTGTAAAGCCCCACCATGTTGAGCACATGGCTGAGGTAAGAGCCGAGCAAAAGGGGTAAGCCAGCCACAACCACCAGCGCCAAAGCGCCCACCACCATACGGCGTAATTGCGCCTTAGTAATGCCCGTCGGCTCGGTTGCAACAGCCTCGGCAGATTCTTTAGGCTTGCGGTGGGCACTCCAATAATCATAGGCTATACTCAGGCCAAACACCAACACAGCGCCCAAAATGTTGAGCCCTTCCACACCCAAAAACGGCTGGAACATCCAACCGATCGTCATTCCGCTAAACAGGTCGGAAAGCAACCCCACCGTAATCGTTATCAAAAACGCTTTGACCACGCTGTTGCGCCAGAAAGTCGGCAGCGAGACAACCAGCGCTATCAAAACTCCCCACAAAGCACCCACCGCGACAAGCATGGCCGAGCCGACCCAAGGCCCCTTGCCGAAAGTGAGGAGCGAATACATTTCGGGCCCGGCATGGACAAACACGAAGTGATAATCCACCCACTGGGCGGTCATGGGCAGAAGAGCAACCAAAAAGGCGCCCAAACCGCCCACAAGGGCGCCGGCGGCTATAAGTTTGCCTTTAGATTCGGCCTCGCGGTGGTGGTTCAAGAACACATACGCAACCACACCCCAAGAGAGCAAAAGGGTGATGTGCCCCAAAGAAAGTTGTTCAATCACCGCGCGCTTGTTGAACGCCTGCACCAGCCCAACAAGCGTGGAATACAAACCAATAGCACCAGCAAGGAGGCCGTTTTTGACGGCGCTTTTCCAAAAAGTGTTTTGGGAATCCATTTTTGCCGCCTCCTGCTACACTTTTTCTTCCGAAAGGCGCTCGCCCATCAAACCTGTAGGTCGGAAAATGAGCACAAGCACCAACAGGGTAAAAGCGATGACGTCCTTCAACTGATAAGAAGCCGGTATGCCCAACCCTTCCAAAATCAAACCCGGGCCAAGGGCTTCAAAAATACCAAGGATGAAACCACCCAACATAGCACCGGGGACATTTCCGATGCCGCCCACCACCGCTGCGGTGAAGGCCTTAATGCCCGGAATAAAGCCCATAAAGAAGTGCACCTGCTTGAAAATCAAGGCATAGAGCACGCCTGCGATACCGGCCAACGCCGCGCCCAAAATGAAAGTGTTGACAATCACGCGGTCCACATCAACGCCCATCAGGGAGGCAACATCTTTATCCTCAGCCACGGCGCGCATTGCCTTGCCTGCTTTGGTGTACTGCACATAGGCGTACAAAGCAGCCATCAGCAAGATTGAAAGAATAATGACCAACAAGTGGACTTTGAGAATCCGCAGCCCCAAAACCGAGGTTTTGCCCACAAAGATTTTCATATCGGGGTAGGCTTCAACGCCAGAACCGTAGAGGCCGCGGAAGGTGTACTCAATTGTGAAGGAAGCGCCGATAGCGGTAATGAGCGGCACAAGTCGCGGCGCCTTACGAAGCGGGCGATAAGCAACCCGCTCAGTGATGAGCGCCACCACCACCGAAGTTACCATTGCCAACAGCATTATCAACAAAAGTGAAATAATAGGGTGAGAGTTATAAATGCCATACTGGTTCAATTTCGCGGCAAGGAAGTAGCCGGTAAACGCACCGGCCATAAAAATATCGCCGTGGGCAAAGTTGATCATGAAGAGGATGCCGTAAACCAGCGTGTAACCCAAGGCTATCAACGCATACACACCGCCTTGAGAAATGCCAAAAACAACAAAATCCATCCACTGCTCTTTAGTGTAGTAAGCGTTGTGGATGGAACCGATCACCCCGATAACGGCGATAACCAAAATGGCGAGGCCGAAAAGCCACACCATAATATCTACCCAACTAATGCGTTCAAGGAAATACTTGATTTTCTCGGACATGCACATAGCCTCCTTGATCTAAGGCGGCGTTCACCCGTAAAGCACTCTAACACACCATGCGAATAAACAACAGCACAGGAAGGGCACCGGCGGCGGACACCCACCGGCGCCCTTCTCAAAGCTATAGATTTACTCGTTTACTTCTTAGGCCACACCGGCACGTATTTGCCGTTGATGATCTTGTTGATGTTGATCTTCGGGTCGGCGCAGTCACCGTACTGGTTGCAGGTGAGCGTGCCGGTCAAGCCCTTGAAGTTCTTGGTGCTGAAGAGGGCCTGGCAGAGCGCCTTGCGCGGGATGTGGATAGTGCCGTCTTTATCCACTACGGCCACCTTCTTGATGGCGTTGAGCAGCATGGTTGCCGCGTCGTAAGCATGCAGGTGGAAGGCGCTGGGCGGCTCCTGCCCGTATTTAGCCTCGTATTTCTTGTTGAACTCTTCGTTGTTCACAGCCGCGGGGCCGGAGAGGTACATACCCTCAGCCGCCTTGCCAGCCGCCTTGATGAAGTCGGGCGAAATCATACCGTCGGAGCCCATCAACACGGTATTCTCCAAGCCGGGCACCTCTTTGGCCTGCTGGGTGATCAAAGCACCTTCTTGAATGAAGATGGGGTAGTACAGCACATCGGGCTTGCTGGCCGCGATCTTGGTCAGCACCGGCCGCATGTCGGTATCACCAACGTTGATGGCCTCTTGCGCCACGCACTTGCCGCCCAGTTGCTTGAACACGTCGCAAGCCACCTGCTGCAACTGCTCGGCGTAGGGGCTACCATCGTGAATGGTCGCCATCGTCTTTGCACCAAGCACCTTGTAGGCGAACTCGGCCACTGCCTTGCCCTGAACCTTGTCGTTGTGGGCAGTGCGCAGATAGCACTCAGCGTGAGTCTTCGGCGCAGTCAACGAAGGCGCAGTGTTGGAAGGCGAAATCAAGGGGATGTGAGCATCGGAAAGGATCTTGGATGCAGGCTCACCAGCGCTGGAGCAGTTAGTGCCGATCACGCCCACAATGGACTTATCGGCAGCCAACTTCTGCGCGGCGGTCTGCCCGCCCTCGGCGGAGCACTGGGAGTCTTCCTTCACCACCTGAATGGAGTGCTTGCCTTTCGCAAGCCAATCCTTGTTCGCAGCGGTGAAGTCATCCACAGCGATTTCAACGCCGCCCAGCGAATCCACGCCCAGCGATTCGTTCGGGCCGCTCAGCACCAGCGCAGCACCGATCTTGATAGGCTGCCCGGGGGCAACATTCACACAGCCGTACGGGTCTTCGCACTTGTACGAAGACTTACCGCATGCCGCCAGCACAACCGCTACCAGCAACACCACGGCAATTAGGATAAACCAGCGTTTTTTCATGCTTCCTCCTCCTTTATAAGGAACACGAATTGGGATAGGATGGACAAAGAAGGGGCAAAAAGCCCCTCCTGTGCTCATTTTACAGACAACAAGGGGCAAGGTCAAGCGCTCTCCGCAATCCCTCTTACTTTTTTACGATGATTTTACGTTCCCTACATCCAGAAGAAGCGAAACACCCCGTTATGGTAGAATTAAAGCAGAGTGGAACCGTGGAGGTAACGAGTGACCCAATCTCAAAATAACTCTTACGATGCTTCCAGCATCCAAGTTTTAGAAGGTTTAGAAGCAGTGCGCCGCCGTCCGGGGATGTATGTAGGCGGCACAGATTCAAAAGCCCTCCACCACCTCATCTACGAGGTGGTGGACAACTCTATTGACGAAGCGCTGGCCGGAGCGTGCGACCGCATTGAAGTCATCATCCACCCCGACCAAAGCGTGACGGTGGAGGATAACGGCCGCGGCATTCCCGTGGACATTCACCCGCAGACAGGCAAACCCGCACTTGAGGTGGTGATGACCACCCTGCACGCGGGCGGCAAGTTCGGCGGTGGGGGCTACAAAGTCTCCGGCGGCTTGCACGGCGTTGGCGTTTCGGCTGTAAACGCTCTTTCAGAATGGTGCGAGGTAGTGGTCAAACGTGATGGCTTCATCTACCGCCAGCGCTACAAGCAAGGCCGCCCCGTAACTCCGGTGGAAAAGATCGGCAAAGCGCCAAAAGGCCAAACCGGAACCCGCACCACCTTCAAATTTGACCCCACCATTTTCAAGGGCAATCTCTCTTTCAAATACGAAACTCTGGTGCAGCGTTTCCGCGAAATGGCCTTTGTTACCCGCGGCGTGACCATTCACTTTGTGGATGAACGCACCGACCGCGAAATGACCTTTTACTTTGAAGGCGGTATCAAGTCCTTTGTGCGCTACCTCAACCGCAACCGCCAGCCGCTCCATCCAGTCGTCCACGCCGAAAAGACAATTGAGGACATCACAATTGAATTTGCCCTGCAATACACCGACGCCTTCACCGAATCGGTTTACGCCTTTGCCAACACCATCAACACCGTTGACGGCGGCACCCACCTAACCGGAATGCGCAGCGCAATCACCCGCACGCTCAACGATTACGCCCGCAAAGCCGGTCTACTGAAAGATTCCGACCCGAACTTCAGCGGCGATGATACCCGCGAAGGGCTCACCGCCATTGTGAGCGTAAAGCACCCCGACCCGCAGTTTGAAAGCCAAACCAAAGTCAAACTGATGAACCCCGAGGTGCAAACCTACACTGCTCAGGTGGTGAGCGAGACGTTTGGGAGATTTTTGGAAGAAAACCCCTCAGCCGCGAAGGCAATAATCAAAAAATGCCTCACCTCGGCGAGGGCGCGCATGGCGGCGCGCAAGGCGCGCGACCTCGTCATCCGCAAGTCTGCCCTTGAAAGCCTGACACTGCCGGGCAAACTGGCCGACTGCTCCTCGCGCGACGCCACCAAGACCGAACTTTACATTGTAGAGGGCGAATCGGCAGGCGGCTCGGCAAAGCAAGGGCGCGACCGCCACTTCCAAGCCGTTTTGCCCCTGCGCGGCAAAATCCTCAACACCGAGCGCGCTCGGCTGGATAAAATCCTATCCAACAAAGAAATCAAAGCGCTCATTTCGGCGTTAGGCACCGGCATTGGCGAAGATTTCAACATCCAAAACCTGCGCTACGGGCGCGTCATCATCATGACCGACGCCGATGTGGACGGAAGCCACATTCGCACCCTGCTGCTCACCTTCTTCTTCCGCTACATGCTGCCGTTGATTGAAGAAGGCCACCTCTACATTGCCCAGCCGCCGCTCTACCGCATAGCGGTCAAAAACAAGGTCTACTACGCCTATACCGAGGCCGACCGCGAGCGCATCCTCAAAGAAATCGGGAATGGCGCGAAAGTCAACATCCAGCGCTACAAAGGCCTTGGCGAAATGAACCCACAGCAATTGTGGGAAACCACAATGGATCCGCAAAACCGTACCCTTTTGCAGGTCACGATTGAAGATGCGGCAGAAGCCGACCGCGTTTTCAGCATGCTGATGGGAAGCGAAGTGCCGCCGCGGCGCCGTTTCATCCAAACGCACGCGCGCGAAGTCCGCAATTTGGATATCTAAAGGCCAAAATGCCCCTAAACGCCGGCGACATCCTGAACGGACGATACAAAATCCTCTCCATCCTCGGTCAGGGAGGAATGGGGTTTGTTTACCATGCGTTGGATACAAGCCTCAACATTGAAGTCGCCATCAAAGAAAACATTTTCACAACCCAAGAATACGCCGAGCAATTCAAACGAGAAGCGCGGCTGCTCGCCGCCCTGCGGCACCCAAACCTGCCGCGCGTGACCGACTACTTCGTCATAGAGCAACAAGGCCAATACCTTGTAATGGACTACATTCAGGGGGAAGACCTAAAAAAGCGCATTGAAAGAGAAGGCAGAATAGGCATTGCCGAAACAGTGACAATAGGACTGGCGCTGTGCGAAGCGTTAGAATACCTGCATTCCCAAGACCCGCCGGTGATACATCGCGACATCAAGCCCGGCAATGTGCGCATAACCCCCGAGGGGCACGTCTACTTGGTAGATTTTGGGCTTGCCAAAATAGGCGGGCGCGACCAACGCACAATAACCGGCGCGCAAGCAGTAACCCCCGGCTTCTCGCCCCCCGAGCAATACGGATCGGGGCACACCTCAGCCGTTTCGGACATTTACAGCCTCGGCGCAACCCTCTACACAGCCTTGAGCGGCGAAATTCCACCAGATGCCTTTGAGCGCGCATTAGGACAAGAAGAGTTAAAGCCGCTTGATGAAATAAACCCCGAAGTGCCATCGGCGCTTGCTCGCATCATAGAAACGGCCATGGCACTACAGCCCGGCGAGCGTTTTCAAAGCGCCGCTGAGATGAAAGAAGCCCTTCTGAGCCTGAATTTGGTGCCCGACCAGCAAGAGCACCTTTCAGAGCACGAATGGAACATTGCCCCCTCGCCCCAGCCAGAACATTGGCGCACAGAGACCAAGCCAGAACCCAAACACTCTGAAAAGAGCAAACCGTTTTGGACCTCGCACCGGCAAAAGTTGGCTGAGGCATCCTCCTCTGAAAATGGCGGCAATCCCCCTCCTCCAACACCGCCGTCAGAAACTTCCCCTGCCGCAAAAGGCAAAGGCGGAAGGGTGCTGATTCTCGTGCTCCTTATCGCCGCCGTATTAGCAGGATGGCGGCTTTTGGCACCAGCCGCCTTTTTGAACGCAACTCAAAAAGCGAGAGCAGTGGCAGAGACAAAGGTAAAACCATTTGTATCGCAGCACATCCCCTCACAAAAGCCCACTGCGACGATAAGTGCCACCACAACCACCATCGCGGGAGCAAAGCAAACCGAAACCCCTACAGCATCGCCAACAGCAACCCCCGCGCCCCCAACTGCTACCGCCAAGCCATCCCCAACCACATCGCCAAGCCCAAGCCTAACCCCCTCGCCAACCAAACGGCCAACCCCAACAGCGACGGCCGCGCACACGCCAACGCCATCCGTGGGCGCAGGCAAGCCCACCACTGCACCCAAACCAACCCCAACGCCGCTTGGCGGGAGCGGCCTCCTTGCCTTTGCCGCCCATACCCCAAACGAAGGCGTGCAAATTTTCCAAATTAACCTCAAAACAAAAGCAAGCAAACAACTCACCCACCGTGACGGCGGCGCTTGCCAGCCGCGCTGGTCGCCTGATGGCAAATCCTTGCTTTTCATAGCCCCCTGCTCCAAAAACGATATTTCCTACCCCAACGCTCAAATCTATTTGCTACACATTGGCAGCCTTAGGCCAAAAGAAATCACACCCCCCGGCCTCGGAGATTACGACCCCGCATGGTCGCCCGACGGCCGCTACATAGCCTTCACAAGCCTGCGGGACGGCTACCCGCGCATTTACTATTTTGACACCCTAACCAACAAAACGCACCCCCTTACTCCGGCAAAGCAAAACGCCCTCCAGCCCGCATGGTCACCCGATGGCAAAACCGTGGCTTTCATCAGCAACAGCAAGGGCACCTACCGCATCTGGATGATAGATTTTGCCTCTCCCCCCGCCAAACCCAAGCCGTTTTCGCACAGCGGCGACAAAGCCAATTTCCACCCAAGTTGGACGCCAGACGGCAAATGGCTGGTCTACGGCCAAACCAGCCCTGCCATTCCACTGCCCTATTTGGTAAAAACGCCGCTAAACAACCCCCTGCTGGAAACACGGCTGCTCAAATCGGGGGTGGCAATGCGCGAGCCCGCCGTCTCGCCCGATGGGAGATGGGTGGCATTTGAGGGATGGGAAACCGCCCAAAAACACAAAATTTACATCATGCGCTTGGACGGCAGTTCAATAACACCGCTCACCAAACATGGGGGAAAGGTTTTTGACGCGGATTGGAAACCATAGCCGCCATTTGCCAATGCACAATCAAAGCCGATAAACAAATC
The DNA here is from genome assembly GCA_027044735.1 of Anaerolineales bacterium. GTDB lineage: Bacteria > Chloroflexota > Anaerolineae > Anaerolineales > DRMV01 > JALUBW01. The sequence continues at coordinate 3,126 of JALUBW010000116.1, read as the reverse complement.
CAATGGCCCACCACGGCATCATCGCGAGCCACAAAGCGACGAAGCCCCCATATCAGGCGCACGCCGTGCGCCCCTACATAGTGTCTCGGCAAAGGTGCTTTTGTAAGGGCGAACGGCTGTTCGCCCCCCACCTGCTGCCGTACGGCGTCATCGCAAGCCGCGAAGCGACGAAGCCTCCATATCGGGCGCACGCCGTGCGCCCCTACAGACGAAATTCCAATTGACAAACCACTAACCCTCAAAAACAATGATCCACAAAACCCCCAAGCCAACGCCGAGCGCCCCACCCAGCATGGCAACCAAAGGGGCAGTTCCATAGCCAAAACGCGCCAGCAAAGCAGGGGTGCGAGGGCTAAGCGTAAGGAAGACGTATGCCCCCATGCCGCCTATAAAGGCCAAAAACCCAAGCCTAATGCCCCAACGCACCGCGCCACGCCACATCATCCAACGGTGCGCCAACCACCCAATCACAAGCGAAACCAGCAGCGCGCCGAGGTAATCTACAAAATCAAGGCGATTGTGCGACACTGGCGTAACAGCCACCGGCACAGGCGTGCTGACCACCGTGGGCGATGGCGAAGGCGAGGCCGTGGGCAAGACTGCAGTGGCAGTGCTTTCTGCCGCACCCGGCACTTCAACCTGAAGGGGCTTGGATTTCGTCGCCGGGTCGCTCTGCGCTTTGATTTCCCACAGCCCCGGCGTGGAAATTTGGAATGAGGCGCGGGCAACCCCATCCACCGTAGTGACTTCTACACTCTGTTGCACTTGCTCGCCGCCCGGTGTGGTGATCAAGAAACGCACCACCGTGCCATCAGGCACAGGATTGCCGTTGTGGTCAACAATTATGGATGTGCGCACCGGCAAGGTTTGGCCTACAGTAGCCCTAAACGGCTTATCGGCGGGAATGGGAGTGGCCTTGGCCGAGTCCTTTGGGGCAGGAAAATCCCACTCCAGTTGAATAACCTGCTTGGGGTCGGGCGAGGTGGCGGTAATCAAATCGTAGCCCACTCCCGGCACAGAAACCGGCAAAGCGCCGCGCGGCGCAAGTTCACGGAAAAGAAGCCTAACCGCCGCCTCAACAAATGGCGTGGTTTTGCTGTAAAGGCCATAATAGGCTGAAAGTTTGGAAATGTCGGTGGCGTCCAAATAGTAAGGTGCATGAAAAGCAAAAACCACAACATGCTTAGAGCGCAAAAGCGCCGACTGCTGGTCTAACAAACGGCGAAAAGCAAGCGATTCGGGGCGCGCGGGGTTCACATCAAGCAAGCCTACCACAATCCAATTTGCAAGGCGTATTTTGGCCTCAACCTCGGGGGACTTATCGGGCGCATCAAGCCATTTTTGCAACTCGCCAAAGGTGAGGGTAAACATATTGCCGGCGCGCATCTGCCCACTGGTTTTAGGTCCATAAAGGCGCAGGACAGCATTGCGTAAAGATTCAGGCGAAAGGGAATGCCGCTGGGGGCAATCGGCGCATTCGCGGTAGAGCAAGTCGTCGGTGAGGAAAAGAATGCGGTCGCGCGGCTGGGGCGGCGTCGGCAACACAGCATCCAAATCGGTCGGCGAAGGGGAAATGAGCGTCGCGGCCTGCTGGGCTACTTGAAACACCACATCGCGCTTTTTGCCAAGCGCTTTCAAATCCTCCTTGCGCGGCGCAACCGAAGAGTAAGCAAAACTGGGGTAAAGTTTCAATTTGAGGGTAAGCACCCGAAGGGCGGCGGCGTCAACGCGCTGAGCAAAGGCCGGATCGGTGTGGTATTTTTGCAAGAAAAAGTCAAGCGTGCGCAACACGGTTTGGTATTGCGAATCGTCGTTGGGGTCGCGAAAGCCTATGCCGAGGTAAAGCACATCGTTACCAGCAAGGAGAGCATCGCGCGCCACCAAAGGGGCGTTGAAAGTCTTCTCGGTGGGGTCGTAAAAACGGTGGATGGCGCGGCTGCCGAGGTCATCGCTAACGGCCAAACCACCGTTCTTGCGCCAATCCGCAAAGGGCTGAAGCGCCATCAAAGCCGCGAACGCCTGCGGGTCAAGGCTTACGGGACGGGTAGTGGCGCGGATGTTCCCCTGAAAGCCCTGATAGCGGATGTGAGAAACCAGCAAACCGTCAGCCACCATTTCAGGAGAAACGTTAGAAGAAGTCACAGCAAAAAAAGGTGCGAGTTCTATTTGCTTTAGTTGCTCAAGCGACTTTCGGACGGTGGCAACTTCGTCCTCAGGCGAACGGTCGGAGCCACTGTAGCCGGGGAAATGCTTGGCAACAACGGCCAAATGCCCATGGCTGCCCTGATGAACGCCGCGAATGTAAGCCCTCCCCATCTTTCCAACCCAATACGGGTCGCCGCCAAAGGCATTGACGCCTAAATCGCCCGGTTTCCCCGGATGAGGAGTAGCAAGCACATCCAAACTGGGGCCTAAAAGCATATTGAAGCCTATGGCCGCCATTTCTTCACCTAAAACCGCGCCGACTTTTCGCGCCAGTTCAGGCTTCCATGTAGCCCCAATCGCCATTGGGCTGGGCAAAGGCGAAACGCCGTGCAAAACTTGGTCAGTTGGGTAGCCATCGCCATCCTGAACGGTTGCCACAAACAGCGGTACAAAAGTGCCGATGTAAAATTTGCCGGTAACGGGGTCCTGATGCAAAACCTTGCCCCCTTCCCAAGCAGATTTTTGCAAAGCGGCAATTTCGCTCTGCAAGTGCGGCAACGCATCATCGCCAGCGGGTATATTGCCGTTTGAGCGGAGAAGGATAACACCGCCAATACGCCGTTCCGTAATTAGTTTGTAAATGGGGTCGTCTGGAGTTACCGAATCTCCCGGGTAGGCAATGAGAAAAAGTTGTCCTATGCGTTCGGCGGGTGAAAGGCGCGCCAAAAGTTCTCGTGCGCGCGCCTCAACCGAAGTGCGCGCGGGAACAGCCCGCACCTTCCACAGCGGTGCAAGCGCCATCAGCAGCAAAATCAACAACGCCGCGCCCACGCGTTCAACCGAAAGGCGCAATTTTTCCTCCAGAGAGATTACTTCCGAGTAAGAGTCTATCCGAAGATTCTTCCCAGATGTGTCACTGCGAAGCGGCACAGCCGCCGAAGCAGCCTCCTATGGCCGAAAAGGGGATTGCTTCGCCGCCTT
>JALUBW010000115.1 GCA_027044735.1 Anaerolineales bacterium | reverse complement strand
ATCGGGCTGCGCCGGGGCGAAGGACAGCGAGGGGCAGGGGTTCCGGCAGGCCGAGGTTATGATTTGGGCTCTCGCTGCGGCGGGAGGCGTGGTTCTTTAGCATTGGGAGCGCCCGCGGCTGCTCCGGCAGGCGGATGGCGAGGAGGCTGAGGCGGCCGTCGGCAAGCCGGGGCTGCGGAGGGGACGCGTTTTGTTCGGCCGCGCGGGGGCGCGGGAAACGCGCACCCAGGACGCCACAGGCGACGTCTGGCCGCAAGGGCTGCGCCCATGGCGTGCGCGGCGGCCTTCCGTGGCGTCGCGATGGTCGGGGGCGCTCGCGGGGGTTCCTCTGCCGGCAAGGCCAAGGGGCTTGCGAAAAGGCTGGCCCGATGCTAAACTGAAAGCAGCGCAAAGGCCGGTCGCTCGTTCCCCCAGCCCGCGCGGCGGTCGGCGGGCCGCGCGTTCCGGTGGCCGGGCGACGGTAGGCTTTCTCTGATTCTTGGCCGTGCGGTCTTTTTTGGCCGTGGCTGCAGGGGGTCGGGCTGCGCCCAACCCGGCGTGCAGCGGACACGGCTTCGCCGTGGGGCAACGTCGGCGGTTTTAGGGCGAAGGCGCGCCGCCAACAGTGGTCAAGGTCGGCGCCGCCGTGCCGCTGACGCAATCGTTGGGCGCATTGGTCGGGAAAAGCGAAGGGGCAGCGTGGGCGAGGTCAGGCTGCGCTGGGGCGAAAAGTCGCGAGGGGCAGTGGTTGTGGTATATCGACGCAAGAGTGAACCAACACTTTCGCAAACCCCTATACTGATAACGGAGGTGTATTGTGAAACGGTCTTTCCATCGTCTCCCACATCTATTGTTAATGGTGGTGTTGCTTTTAACCTTTGCAGCGCCAGTCTTTGCTGAGGGCAGCCCCACGCTAGCGGGGCCTGAGATGAGTTATCCTCAAACTCTCAATAATCCTGAAGATGTACTCTCCCAACTTCTTCTCGAACAATTGCAGATAACAGAGAATGGGCAAGTACTTCTTCACAATGTTGTTATTAAGCCACAGACACCATACCTAATACGGTTTTCTGAAAAAGGTGAGATAAAGTTGATAGCTGTAGCCAACAATAGGGCTTTTGCAGCGCATTGTGGTGAATGTACTCACAAAATTGATGACCCGCATCATTCGCATCATCGGCCAGGTCGCGTCAATATTGTGGCTTGGTCGAGGTGTAACACCTCTGGCTCCATGCACGTGTTTGTTGCTCTGTTCCGTGACAGGAAATTGCAAAGCACTGGCTACAAAGGAGGAAGTGCTCCTGGGAAGGTCAAAGCATCGGCGGCCACAGCGTGTCACCCCGTCGTTATTTTGGAATATCTTTACATTGGGGTGTTGTAGGAGGGTCTTATGCCTATTTAATGCTGTCTCACCCTCGGAGTTTACAATGCCCTTAGAGAGTAGAGGGTAAGCTTGGAGCACTCAGCCACTGGAATTTCCAGCGGCTGATTAGGCTCCACGTTTTTCCAAGGAGAGCATAGCATGGAAAGAGAGGTGCAAAAAGCCATTTATATGTTGTACGTGGCTCCTCGCACAAAACGACTGCACATCGTATGGGAGTACCGTTATAATGAAGCCGCAATGGATATGTTGATAAGCGGGAAGAGTCTTAGCCGAGGGCAGGAATGGGAAAGATCTAAATGGGAGGCGATCCAGTGGGAAGTTTGGTTTGAAAAATCTCGCGTCTATCGTGAGGAAGTTGGCGACCGAGAGAGAGGCGTTCTTGTTCTCGATGACGGAAGAACGTTGGAATACTTGTTAAACGAGACAAATAACCCGAAGGCTTATCTTAGGCCCGAAAAATCGCGGATCGCGAATTGGATTGCAAGACATACCTTGTTGAGACCGAGATGTCTCCTTGTTAGTCATCAAATAGCATGGAGAAGTATAGCGGTTAAACTGGGAAGAACTGTATTCCACGTAGAAGCGCAAAATGCCGGTGAGGGAATAGATTACGTTTGCTGTTTTGATGAGTGGTTTTGGGGTGGTGCCGATAAATACCATTTATGGATTGATGCAGAGACCGGGATATTGTTGCAGTATACTGCCGAAGTGCATAAAACAACGATAGCAGTGGCAGAGGTGAAAAACTTAGAAATTGATTTTTCTGAAAATGTTTTTCCCGCCGGCATCACCATCCTTAACCGCGGAGCAGAGAGCAAATCTTGAGAGAGGCTTAGACACGTGTCTACTGGACGTCGTCTGCGACGTCTGGCCGCGAAGGCTGCGCCCGTGGGAGGCGCTGCGGCCTGACCGTGGCGACGCGATGGTCGGGGGCGCTCGCGGGGGTTCCCCTGCCGGCGCGGCCAAAGGGTCTTGCGCAAAGGCAGGCCAGATGCTAAACTGGAAGCAGCGCAAAGGCAGGGCGCTCGTTCCCCCACCACGCGCGGCGGTCGGCAGGTAACGCGTTCCGGTGGCTGGGCGGTGGTGGGCTTTCTCTGATTTTTGGCCGCACGGTCTTTTTTGGCCGTGGCTGCGGGCGGTCGGGCTGCGCCCAACCCGGCGTGCAGCGGATACGGCTACGCCGTGGGGCAACGTTGGCGGTTTGAAGGCGAGGTAACGTCGCCAACGATGCTTTTGGGGAAACACGCCGTGCCGCTGGAGCGATCGTTAGCCACTTATTTTGCCAAAAAGGCGCTTTTTGTGCTACACTGGGGAAGAGGTTGAGCAATGTTGAAAACACTTGAAGACATTGGTTATGTTGTTCAAAATGCTATTCTTTTTAATCCTCGGAATTGGAGAAACGAGGCGATGAATTTTGCTGTGGGGCATTCACCCGTGGAGGCGGTTAAACACTTGTTCGCGTTGTTAGAGGCGCGTGAAATAAATTATGTTTTGGTCGGGGGTATAGCATTGCTTTATTATGTAGAAGGACGCAACACACAAGATTTGGACTTGGTGTTGGCTGTGAAAGATTTGGATAAATTGGCCGAGGTTGAAATTATAGAGCGGGATGTTTACTTTGCACGGGGGGAGTTTGAGGGAGTGCGAGTTGATTTTTTGCTGACTAACAACCCCTTGTTCCGGCGGGTGCAAGAGGAGTACACTACCCGTGTGCAATTCTTGGGGCAAGAGGTGAGTTTGGGAACGGTGGAAGGATTGTTGCTACTCAAGATGTATGCGCTGCCGTCGTTGTATAGGCAAGGAGACTTTGGGCGGGTGAGTTTGTATGAGAATGATATTGCGGCACTGGTGTATAAGTATGAGCCAGATACGGAGGGGTTGTTGGAAGTTGTTGGTGAGTATGTGGGAGAAGGCGACAGAGCATCGCTACGGGATATTGTGGCGGAAATAAGAGATAGGGTAAGACGATTCAAGAAAGGGCGAGGTGGCTAACCCCGCGTTCAGCGGACACGGCTTCGCCGTGGGGCAAAGTTGGCGGTTTGAAGGCAGAGTAGCGTTGCCAATGGAGGAGGTATGGATATTATCTCGCCTTGTGCGCCTTTTGAGGCCCTTCTTTCTCCAAAGGAGAAGACCCAAGTTCTTGTATTAGGGACCGTACATTTGGGCGGCTCACGTGACGTGGTGCAGATGGAAATACAAGAATTTGCTGACCGGGCTCTTATTCCTTTACTTGACACGCTCGCAAGCTTTCAGCCTGATTTTGTAGGGATTGAAAGTTATCCCCCTGAGACCATTGCCTGGATGGTCCATACACAAGGACGAGAGGATACAGAAAACTTATTGCCTTTTGTGAAATTTGCTCATCAGATGCAGGACAGATTGAGGCTTTCGTGGAAAGAGGCACAAGAGAGAGCGCTTGGATTGCTGAAGCAACGATTAGAGCAGGACCTGAAGCAAAGAGGCGAAGTGGTAGCCCATTTACTTGCCTCTTATGACTGGTATTCAGCGCTTTTACAATGGAGTTATCTTCCGAGGGCGTTTCGGGAAACATATCGTGACGTGCCTGAGGAGATTCGTGCAGCCCTGGAACACGGCTTGTTGGCACAGAATGAAGCCGTGTCGATTGGGGTCGTTTTGGCTAAACGGTTGGGACACCAGCGAATCTACTCCATTGACGATGGCATTGAAGGAGACTTACCGGATCCGAGCCAATTGCAAGTGTTTCTGGAGGAGTTTGAGGCCAGCGATGTGTGTCAAACTTTTCTTAAGCAATTGCAGGAGGAAGTCAAGATAGAGGAAGAACAATTGGTGTATCATGTGAGACAGGGCAACCTTTTGCCTTTTTACCAAAAGTTGAACGCAGAAGGATCTCTCCGAAGGTCTATGGCACAGTGGCTTGTATTCTTCCGGACGAGGTTTGCCTCTGGTCTGGATCGGGCGCGAGTGGCTATGTGGGAAGTGCGGAATCTGCATATGGCGGCGAATATCCGAAAGGTGACGGCGTTAAAACCCGGGGGACGCATGTTGGTCATCGTAGGAGCATCGCATAAGCCTTTCTTGGACGCTTATCTTCGGAGTCTTGTGGATATTGAGATAGTGGATTTAGGTGACTTGATAGAATCGCCCCAGAACACTGCCTAAACCCGCGTTCGGCGGACGCGGCTTTGCCGTGGGCGAGCCGTGGGGCTGGTCGGGCAAAAGTGTTTTGCCTGCCGTGGTGGTTGGACGGCGCCGCCGTGCCGCTGACGCCCACGTTGGGCGGCTAAGGAGGCCTGGGGTGGCAAGGAGAAGACTTTCTAAGCGGGAAAAAGAAGTTTGGTTTCTTTTGGCACAGGGTAAAACAAATAAAGAGATAGCATTTGAGTCACATATTTCTGTAAGCTCGGTAAAGACTTACACACGGCGGCTGTATTTTAAGCTGGGGGTTTTATCTCGAGCGGAAGCTAGTAGGTTGTATGGTGAGTTGTCAACTAAAGGGGGACTTGACTGCGGCATGCAAACGGAATAGCATAATAAAAACTCCGAGTTGATTTTTACAATCGAGTCTGTTGAGGAGGTGCCTTATGCGTCGGTACAAAATCTTGTGGAGCGGGGCCGCTCTATTGGGCTTGGTGGCCATCTTTTTGCTAAGTGGGGCGGTACACGCAAAACCAATGACTTTGAAGGATTTGTTAATCGGAAGGACCACCGTGAGCGGGCACGGCCGCGGCGGTGATGTGGCAACGAGTGGCCAGACGGAAGGGCCGGTCGGCACTGGTGAAGCCATTGCAAAGGCTAATCCATCTGTGGGGATGCTTTCTCCAGAGGTTAAGCCGTCCACGAAGACATGTGTGTTTGGCAGATCTTTATTGGCGGAGTTTAGGAAAAAGGTTTTGGCGGCTGAAAAACGGGTTTTGGTGCCGGGATGGGTATATAACTACACTGAGGAAGACTATTTCCTTGTGGCTGGCAAAAGGCTTGCCGATGGGCGTCCGGTACCCACCCATCAGGTGGGTGAAGTGTGGTTTTTGTGGGGGGATTATTCTCCCACAAAAGGTGCCCTTGTGACGAAGATGTATTCCATTTCAAAAACAAACGACCCTGATTTGACGTATTGGGCTTATGAAACGAGTGATGCCTCTTATGATCTTTCGTTGGGTATAGTCACACCACTGGATGAGCCGCCGATGGTAAGGCTCTATCCGAAGGCCCTGGATATGATATTAAGAGGGACGCTTGATGCTTGTGGTGGGATACAAGTGGGGCGTTGGCAGGGAAAAAAAGTGTATGTTTTCACGAAGCAAGAGCAGTATGAGAGCCCCTTTACGGTAGGGAAAGGTGGGAGCGCCTTGAAGTTGTTTGGGAGTGGATATCGGTTGTACTACGATTTTGCCACTGGGCTTCCAGTTGGATCCGAAGATTTTCGTTTAGACGCAGATGGAAAAGAGATTTTGGCGAGAAGGGTGGTGACACGCTGGGAGCGGAAGGCGCCTTCGCAGGTAATCGTTCAGCGGTTCCAACAAAGATTACAGGAGGTGAAACGATGAAGCGAAAAGTGCTTGCAACAGCCGTAGTAATGGTGTTTTTGTTGATGAGCGTCTCTGTAGCGCTCGCTGCGGGATGGAAGTACAAACAAGGCTCTAAATCCTATCATGGGTACACTACAATCCATTGGAGAAATAGAATTTACGATCCTGGTGCCGGCAATAATTGGTGGGACGCGGGATATTCCGACAATACCACAAATGGGGTTAAGATGGATCAGTTCCACATCACAGTGTGGACCACTTACGTGAAGTGTAATGGTCATATCGATTGGAATACATATGTACGTTATGAAAACAGACCATGGATGTATCATTATAATGTGAGTAGCATCTGGGACACAATGGCGCAAACTAAAGATTGGTGTTGGGGCACGCTTGAAGGTTATAATGGGCTTAACCATTGGTGGCAAGACAATGGCTACCGTGGTGATGGTACAGGACATGTGCCTCAAACGATTCCTCTGAGTAGCCCATAAATGACGAAAAAAGGAATTGTGGAAACTTTATGGCGAGGGAACAGGACGTTCCCTCGCCATGTGTGTGCGGGGTTAGATGTAAACCCTAAAATACGTCTCACTGAAGGTACGTGTATTGCAGCGCGCTGCTCACTACTAGTTTATTGCCAACATTAAAGCGTTTTTAGTTTTTGTCAGTTAGCCTTTGTGGTGTGTTCGCTTAGGCGTTGGGTTTGGCCCAACCCAGCGTTCAGCGGACACGGCTGCGCCGTGGGGCAACGTAGGCGGTTTGAAGGCGGTGTGGCGTCGCCAACAATGCTTTTGGGCAAACACGCCGTGCCGCTGACGCGCTCGTTGGGCTTTTCCTTAGCCGAAGGGATCTTTCAGGTTGTATGGAGGGGAGAGGTAATGAGCAAACGCTTTTCTCGCCGTGAGAAACAGGTGTGGGAGCTTTTGTCCTCAGGCAAAACAAACCAGGAAATGGCCTGGCTTCTTAAAATTTCTGTTGGCACGGTAAAAACTTACATCCGCCGTCTTTATTTTAAACTCGGTGTCTCTTCACGGGTGGAAGCTGCTAGACTGTTTGAAAAGTTGTCAACCAAAGGAGGACTTGACCTTCAAGATGACAAGCAGTAGGATGGTAAAAATTCCGCCGTCCAGATTTTATGGGAGGGAACTATGAAGACTATTCTTAAATTCGCTGGGGCACTTTGGCTGTTTGTATTTCTCATAGCAGGAACAGCATTTGCTCCCGCCCCTCTTTGTTCAGGGAGCGGATGCAATGGCCTAGATCCGCACACTACCCAATGCGATCAGCAAGCCACCACGTGGGAATATCGGTACATCTCTAATGGCAAGATTGAGCTTCGCTTTTCAATGAGTTGTAATACTTTGTGGGGGCGAACCAGAAATTCCAGCGGAAGGCACTATGCTCAATCTACGCTAGCCTACTGGATGTGGTGGGAAGGGGCCAACACGTATCTTTATTACCGTAACTCACCTGGCAAAATAGGCCCAGGGCAAGTAGTATATACCGCTCAATATTATGACCCAGTTCCCGAGCCTTCTTGGAACGCTTGTGGCAGGTTGACTTCGTATTACGTGAGTTACCCTGCGTTGTCTCCTTGCACAAGCCACTAACACAAATGTATGGGAGGAAAAAATGTTTGCGCGAAAACCCCTAAGCTGGCTTACTCTCATTTTGCTCTTAGCTACTATCATAGGAGTGGTTTACTTCTTTGTCTATCCTCAAAAAATGGCCTCTGCTGTACCTAATCCCCCCACTTTACTGACAGCCCAACCTACAGTAGAGGCAGGCCCTCAGCCTACTCGCCTCTCTCCTAATGGAACGACGGTGATACTGGAAAATCCCGATGCTCCAAAAATGCCCCCATTGAGTATGCCGTTGGAGGTACACCAATTTGGGGTAACTGTTCGCTTAGAGGCGTTGGATCTCCAAGAGATTGCTCACGGTCGGGTACATGCACAGGTTTGTTTTACATTGCCATCTTCTTCAATGGATTGGTCCTTCGGCGAAAGCTGGTTGGAGACCACAATGGGAAAGTGGCCCCTGATCCAAGGAGAGCTGTTGAGGTATGAGAAGGATGCAGGAGGTGTGATGTGGCGTTGTGATACTCTCACTTTTGAGGCACCAGATAAACCTCGCATCGCGAAGCCAATGTTACAACGCCTCGTTATTGCTGCATTGTCTGGGCCTAGTCTAGCGAAGCCAGATTGCAGTGCGGTGCAAAAGGCACTGGCCTCGGAGGGTATTCAGCTCGCTCCCATTGAGGAAGAAGGGGTAGGTGGTTGTCGTGTAGTGGGCAAGCCTAAAGGAATGTCCCAAGAAGAAGCGGAAAGGCGGGTAGCCTCACTGTTGATGCCGCAGCAGCAAGGGCCGTGGGTGTTTACTCTCAAGCCATAGAACAAAAGTAGTGTCGTAGTTCCGGGCCGCTACCCCAAGAGAGGAGCGGCCTGTTTTTTGGGTGCTTTTGCCTAACCCCGCGTTCAGCGGACGCGGCTGCGCCGTGGGCTCGCCGTGGTAGTTGGTCGGGCAAAGTAGCGTCGCCTGCCGTGGTGGTTGGACGGCGCTGCCGTGCCGCTGACGCGCTCGTTGGGCGCATTGGGTTGGAAGAGCGAAGGGGCAAGGCAGGCGTGGTCGGGCTGCGCCGGGGTCAGGGGCGGCGAGGGGCAGTGGTTCCGGCAGGCCGAGGTTATGATTTGGGCTCTCGCTGCGGCGGGAGGCGTGGCTCTTTAGCATTTGGAGCGCCCGCGGCTGCTCCGGAAGGCGGATGGCGAGGAGGCCGAGGCGGCCGTCGGTCGGCCGGCGCTGCGGAAGGGACGCGTTTTGTTCGGCCGCGCGGGGGCTCCGAGGGCAGGCGTGCGGGACGTCGCAGGCGACGTCTGGCCGCGAGGGCTGCGCCCATGGCGTGCGCGGCGGCCTTCCGTGGCGTCGCGATGGTCGGGGGCGCTCGCGGGGGTTCCTCTGCCGGCCAGGCCAAGGGGCTTGCGCAAAGGCATGGCCGATGCTAAACTGGAAGCAGCGCAAAGGCCGGTCGCTTGCTTCCCCAGCCCGCGCTGCGGTCGGCAGGCCGCGCGTTCCGGTGGCCGGGCGACGGTAGGCTTTCTCTGATTCTTGGCCGTGCGGTCTTTTTTGGCCGTGGCTGCGAGCGGTCGGGCTGCGCCTCTTGATTACTGCATGCTCAAAATAGACTTTTGGAGTCAAGTGGTACAACCAGTCCTGTAGTTTTTGCGTTCCCAAAAAGCCACCAACAGCAGCCGCTCACCAGCAATGTGGTTGAGCGACTGCACCAGGAAATCCGGCGGCGGACCCAAGTGGTGAGTGGTAAGCATTTCCTCTAACGAGGCATCTTGCCGGCGGTTGATAAGCACCACGCTGATGAAGCAAAACGAAGCCTGGGAAACCGGACAGGTGGTGTATCTGCGTTTTGAGGGCAAAATCACTCGCCCTTCGCCACTTTACTGGATGCCATTGCAAATTAAGCGCCCCCTCTCACCTAAGCCATGAAGCAAAAAATCATCCAACGGCTACGCGAAATAGAGGCCGCGCACCACGTCAAAGTGCTCTACGCTTGCGAAGCAGGCAGCCGGGCATGGGGCTTCCCTTCCCAAGATAGCGACTACGACGTTCGGTTCCTGTATTTGCACCCTCCGGCATGGTACCTCTCTATCCAGAAAAAACGCGACGTCATTGAATGCCCCCTCAGCGAACGCCTCGACATCAGCGGGTGGGATTTACAAAAGGCGCTTTGGTTGTTCTACAAATCCAATCCACCGCTGATGGAATGGCTGGGCTCGCCTATGGTGTATCTGGAAGAATACACCGTCGCCCAACGCATGAGGGCGCTGCTCGGCGAGTACTACTCCCCCATGGCCAGCAGTTATCATTACCTTCACATGGCACGAAACAATTATCGCGAGTACCTGAGAGGCGACACGGTGTGGCGCAAAAAGTATTTGTACGTGCTGCGCCCCCTCTTAGCCGTCCAGTGGATAGAAAAAGGCTATGGCGTGGTACCCACCGAGTTCAAAACGCTGGTCGAGAAACTGGTGACCGACCCAACGCTAAAAGAGGCCATAAAAGCATTGGTGCGCGCCAAGCGGGCAGGCAAGGAATTAGACCGCGGCCCGCGGATAGATGTACTCAACCAATTCATAGAGCAACGGTTAGCACGGCTTCAGACTTACGAAATCAAACACCAAAGACAAGCCGCACCCCTCGAGAAATTGGACGAACTATTCATCGATGCCTTGGCAGAAGTGTGGGGATTGACCCGAACCACAATAGCGCGACAAAGAGCAATCCTGCGCTAAAAGCACGCCGCCTTTGCTTTTAGGAGGCATCAATGAACACCTCGAACATAACCAACCCTGCGCTTTCCCAAAGCATGGAAAAAGTACTCCTCGCCATTGCCTTTCTTTACAGCGTCATCGTTACCGTGTATTCGTGGGGTATCATCGCCATGCATCAGCCCGTCTGGCCACTGCCGGCGCTGTACTTTCTGGAACTCGTGCTGCTGCCGGGGATTGCGCTGCTTTCAGCAATACACGCATGGCCACGCCGGATGCACATCACAGCCGTGGCTGCGGGGGCTACAACTTCATTCGCTGCTCTCAGCCTTTTTTCCGTTGGGCTTTACTACGCGCCACTCGCCTTGCTGTTGTTGATTGGCGCCACTTTAAGTCGACACGCTGCTCGTCAATCGCTTCCGGCGCTCTTCGGCATCTTTGTCTTAGGCGCGACCGCGCAGGCCCTGGGAATGTTGCTCCTCGCCACAGCGTAAAACAAGCACACGGCGGCTCCGATTCCCATCAAAATCCAACTTTTACCCCATTGAAGGTTTGAGGAGGTGGATCATGAAGAAAATCCTTCTTTTCCTCTCGCTCGCTCTTTTCCTGCTCAGCGGATGCATCGCCAAAGCGACACCTCCAACCACGCCGCCGCAGGCGGAGCGCTCAACCCCAAGCCCCGCCACAGCCACGCCCACCAAGCCCAATACGCCCCCTTCAGGCCCCGCCGAAAGCGTCGCTTTGTGGCGCGCCAACGGGCGCTTCTTCCTCGGCCTCTACAGCAGCAGCGACCAGCCCCTCCGCTGGGAGACTTTGGCGAGCCTCGCCCTGCCCAAGGCCACAAATTGGTACTTGCCGCCCTCCAACAGCGGCGATGCGCTCTGGCTGCTGAGCGAAAACGAGGAAGGATGGACTTTCTGGACGCTGAACCTGCAAACGCGAAAACTCACAAAAGTTTTCCGCCTGAAGCAGGCGCGCGGTGCGCCGCTTTGGGGAAGCACATGGCGCGGCGACGAAGCCTCGGTGGTGCTGCAAGACGACGCCAACGCCGACGCGCCCTGCTGGCGTATGCTGAACGCCCGCGCCGGCCAAACCCAAGACCTGATGTGCGCCACGGGCAAAAACGCCATCCTCAGCGGAAAAAGCACCGCCTTCCCCTTGGGCTGGCTGGACGACCACACCCTTTACGGCCTGCACTGGGAAATCGCCACCACGCCCCCCACGCCCACCGCCCCCAATGTGCACACCACCGGCAAATGGAGCCTTCTGCTTTGGGATACCCGCACAAAGCAACTGCAGGAACTGGCTTTGCCTGAATTGCCTTCGTCGTATCACCATCCCGACGTGCTCACCGCACGGGTGCAGCGCACCGGCGCGCAGGAAGTCGCCATCATCGCGCTGGCAAGCGACCCCGCCGAGGCTCCACAATGCCCCACCTTCGTTGCAACGGCCCCGTGGAACGCGACACACCACACCCAAGGGGCAAAGCCTTCCGCCCGTTGCTTGCATTTCCCCGTGATGGACACTTTCAGCACGGGCAACGTCCGCCTCTGGATGGTGCCGGATAGCGCCCAATTCTTCGGCCGCGGCATCGTGGTAGAGCAAAACGGCGAGGTCGTCTTCCGCCTCACCCTACCGGCGTTCTGGCACTGGGGTTGGCCATGGGAAGGCGCGAACCGCCCTCAGGCGTGGCGAAAGGGCCTTGTGCTCAAAACGTTCAAGATGAACCCAGACACCTCGCTCGGCGCCCTCTACTGGCTTCCACCGGAAGGAGGGGAAATGCGGCAAATCCCCTTCCCCAACGCGCCTCAAGAAGCCATGCCCAACGCCGAGCGGGTGGACTTCCTCATCGTGAAGGGGCAATGAATGCAATACGCCTACCGTCGGCAGGCGCGCCTTTCCTTATTGAACTCACCATAAAGTGGTTAAGCGATGGCTGCGCCCTCACTCTTCCCCCGCGGGTGCTTCGGCAAAGCCTCAGCACCGCGCCCCCTTCTCTCTCCCAATGGGAGAGAGAAGGGGGCAGCCGCCGAGCGCCTGGGCTGAGCGAAGTTGAAGGCCAAGTTGAAGGCCGAGCGAGGCGGCGGGGGATAAGTGAGGGCGTTCAGGCATAACAACATTACTTTCATTATTGACCGATTTTCCTCAATAGGAGAACATCGTGCACTACGACCGCGAAAAATACCGTAGAGGCTACTCCATCGGTGTGGGGGGCGTGGTGCTTTTCCGGCACAAAGCCCTCCTGATTCGGCGGGCCTTGGGCAGGCACGTGGGTGATTGGGCCATCCCCAGCGGCTTTGTGGAGCGGGGCGAAACCATAGACGCGGCCATCCGGCGCGAAGTTTGGGAGGAAGCCGGCGTCGAAGCCGAAATTGAAGGGCTGATTGCCGTCCGCAGTCGGGTGAACGCCGAAGAAAACAACGCCTATCTGATTTTCCTGCTCCGCGCCTTGAGCGAGGCAAGCCGCGCCGACGGCCGCGAAGTGGACGAAGCGCGCTTTTTTGACCTGGCGGCAGTCCAAAACTTGCCCCGCCTCCAACCCTTCAGCCGGATGTTGGCCACACGAGTCTTGCAAGGTAAAATCACCGTGCTCCGTTTTCAGCCTCACCCCAATTTCCCGCCTGAGGAGTATGTGATTTACATGTGAGCGGCAGAGGGAAGAAAAAACAGAAAATTATCCACCGATTGACACAGATTTGCACCGATTGAGAGAAAAAACCACAGAAAACACAGAAATTTACAGAGAACACAGAAAAAATCTGCGCCAATCTGTGGTTTTTGTCCTTGGCGCTCTTGGCGCCCTTGGCGCTCTTGGCGGCCTTGGCGACCTTGGCGACCTTGGCGCTCTTGGCGGCCTTGGCGACCTTGGCGCTCTTGGCGCCCTTAGCGTTAACCTCTCCGCGTTACTCTGCGCCACTTCGGAGAAGCCCCATGAAAAGCCCTTGGGAAGACCCGCAGTTTGCCGAACTCTCGCTCCAGCACTTAGACGCCAAATTTCTGCCCGGCACACGCCAAGAGGTGGACTTCCTTGAAACCGCGCTGGGCTTGACTCCTCCGGCCAAGGTTTTGGATTTGGGCTGCGGCGCCGGACGCCACGCCATTGAACTGGCTCGCCGCGGCTATCAGGTGGTGGGCGTAGACATTTCCCCGCGGCTGCTGGAAGCGGCGCGGCAGCGGGCAGCCCAAGCCGGGGTGAAAATCACGTGCCTGCAGGGCAGCGTGGCCGATTTGCCAAGCCTGCTGG
Source organism: Anaerolineales bacterium (assembly GCA_027044735.1). Classification (GTDB taxonomy): domain Bacteria; phylum Chloroflexota; class Anaerolineae; order Anaerolineales; family DRMV01; genus JALUBW01. The sequence goes on along the minus strand of JALUBW010000115.1, from coordinate 598 downwards.
GCGACGCGGCCGAGGCGGCTTTTGACGCCGCAATTTCCATCGGCGAAGCGGGGCTGGGCGCGCTGGGCGGCTGGCAGCGCGACGTCGCTTTTCTGCGCGCGGTCAGAACCGCGCTCAAGCCCGGCCGCGGGCTGGTGCTGACCACCTTCAACGGCCTCAGGCGCTACCGCCAATGGCAGCCGGGCGACCAGCGCTTTGACTTCCTGCGCGGCATCCAAAAGTGGGAGACTCCGCCCACCTGGCAAGGCACGCCGCTCCGCGAAGCGGTACGCCTCTACATTCCTGCGGAAGCGCGGATGCTGTTTGAAATGGCCGGTTTTGAAAACGTGCGCATTTACGGCTGCCAGCCCGGCCAATTTGAAAGCCAGCCCCTACGGATAGACGACATCGAAATGATGGTCATCGGCAACGCCCCGCGCGGAGAGATTTAACGCCAAGGGCGCCAAGAAACGCCAAGGGCGCCAAGGGTAACAAAGACGCAGAGGAAACAGAGACGCAGAGAGAGCGACGCAAAGACGCGCAGAGAAATGCAAAGACGCAAAGAAAAAGTTTTTGTATTTTCTGTGGTGTTTCTGTGTCTTCTATGTTTTTCCCCACT
>JALUBW010000114.1 GCA_027044735.1 Anaerolineales bacterium | reverse complement strand
TGGAAAAGGTTTTGCTTTTGTATGAAAGCCGTACCGAGGCACCATTGCGTTCTGTGATTTCCGTTTCCGTCAACAGCGATTTCATGGGGCGGCAACTTGGCTACGCTACTTTGTCAATCCGTACCTACGGTGCTACAGTAAAGTTTGACCGCATAGCCCATTTGCAAGAGGTGCATGACATTATAGAAGACCTTTGGGAAAGGAGGAAGCAGGTCGCTCTGCGTGAGTCTCAAGAGTCCATTCGCCAGCGAATTCGCCAGCGCCTTGGCATTCCACCGCGGAATGTTGATCAGGATGGCTTGCCGGAGCCTGAATCCCGCCCAGAGCCCGATTTGCCTACGGGCTCTCCCGCGGCCCCTGCGAAAGTGGTCACCAAGTCAAAAATTATCTGGGCGCTTGAGCGTGTTTTCAAACAGCGACTTGTTTTGGAAGACGGCACCATTATGTATCGCAAGCACCCCATAAGGTTGTTGCGGCGTTCTTTGAAAGGCTTCCTACTTTTGGCGGGGCTTGCAGGGTTTTTGTATTTGGGTTATCGCTTTCATTTTTCTTCAAGTCCGTTATTTTGGGGTGTGGTATTGTTGGTGTTTTTGGTTTGGCTCGGTTTTGAAATATATCAGATTATGGATTGGGATAACGACAAGTATCTCATTACTTCCACCCATGTGGTGGATATTTACCGCAAGCCTTTTGGGGATGAGGAGCGGCAGGAATCGCCAATTGAAAATGTGGAAAATATAACTTACGAGAGGCCGAGTTTTTTGGCTATGTTGTTGAATTACGGCGACGTGCGTATTCAGGTTGGGGTGACCACCATGGTTTTTGAGTCGGTCGGCAGGCCGGATAGGGTGCAGCAGGAAATTTACGAGCGTTTAGACCGACGCTTGTTGAAAAAGCGTGAGGAAGAGGTTGCCCGCGAGCGCGATCACATTCTTGAGATGTTGAAGCACTACCATGAGGTGGTCTTTGAGGAGCGCAACCCTGACGAAGAGCCGCCTTCAGCCGATGGATTTTGAGGGCAAGAGTAGGCGAGTTGGGGTAAAATAGCCGCAGGATTTCGCAAGTTTTGGAGGCTGAAAATGGCAGTGCGAGAGATTGTTGTTGTGCCTCATCCGGTTTTGCGCGCCGTAGCGAAGCCGGTTAAGGATTTTGGGCTTGAACTCCAGCGGTTGATTGACGATATGATTGAAACCATGCGCGCCGCGCCCGGTGTTGGTCTTGCCGCTCCGCAAGTCAACGTTTCCAAGCGTGTGATTGTGGTGGAATATGAAGACCCTGAAGCCGGCATACCGCATGTGCTTTACGCTGTTGTAAATCCGAAGATTGTGCGCTTTTCTAAAGAGACCGAGTGGGGTGTGGAAGGATGCCTTTCTGTCCCCGGGGTGATAGGCGAGGTGGAGCGCGCTTCGGAAATTGTGGTGCGCGGCTACGACCGACACGGCAAGCCTTTCAACCTCCGCACTGACGGCTGGGTGGCGCGCATATTCCAGCATGAGATTGATCACCTCAACGGTGTGCTTTTCACCGACAAAGCCGTGAACATCCAGCGCGTTTCCCCTGAATTGGCGGCAGAGATGGACCGAGTGTAGCCTACCACCGAGGATTGCTTCATGCGCCTTTTGCGCCTCGCTCTGGAAAATTTCCGCATTTACCGCCGTATGGATGAGACCATCCCGCAAGGGGTGGTCATCATTGTTGGTGGGAATGCACAGGGCAAGACCGCCCTTTTGGAAGCGGTCTATTACCTCGCTACTTTTGCGTCTTTTCAAGCCCGGCATGATAGTGAACTTATCAACCGCCAAGAAAGCAAACACAGTTTGCCGGCTGTAGCCCGTTTGGTGGCGGAGTTTCAGCGCGATGGCGAGGTGCGCACGCACCGGCTTGAGGTGCGTTTGATTTGGGAAGCCAACGGCGCGGGCAGGCGTTTGCGCCGCGAAGTGCTTCTTGACGGCATGAAGCGCAAACTCGGCGAGGCGGTGGGCGTTTTCAACGCAGTGCTCTTTTTGCCGCAGATGACTGCTATCGTCAGCGGTTCGCCCGAAATCCGCCGTCGTTACCTCAACCTCACCCTCTCGCAGGTTGACCGCGAATATGCTGCGGCGCTGACTGCTTACGGGCAGGTGCTTAGCCAGCGCAATGCCTTGCTCAAGCGCCTGCAAGAGCAAGGCGGCGATCCTTCACAGTTGGATTTTTGGGATTCGGAACTCTCGGCGCTGGGCGCAGTGCTGATTCACCGCCGCGTCCGGCTGCTCAAGGAATTAGGCCGCCTTGCCCTCCGAGTTCACTGGGATCTCACTCACCATTCCGAAACGCTTGAACTGCGTTACCAACCCGCCTACGACCCGCTCAACGACGGGAGTTTGTTCAAAAGGGTGGCCGGCGATTACGCCCGCTTTTCGGTGGAGGAATTGGCGGCCGGTATGGCCGAAGCCCTGCGCCGACGCCGCGCTGAGGAAATTTCTCGCGGCGTAACCACGCTTGGCCCTCACCGCGATGAATTTCGCTTTTGGGTTGGCGATATGGATTTGGGAACGTACGGCTCGCGCGGGCAAATACGAACCGCCATGCTCTCGCTCAAGTTTGCCGAGGTGGAGTGGATTGAAAGCACGACTAAGCAGGTCCCTGTCCTCTTGCTGGATGAAACCTTGGCTGAGTTAGACGCCGCCCGCCGCGCCGACATTCAATCCCGACTTGCGAAGGCCGACCAAGTTTTGCTCACCACCACCGACCTTGGTTTTTTCAGTCCCGATTTTGTGCGCTGTAGTACTGTTTGGCGTATCACCGCTGGAACGATAGAGCGCTGATCCTACAAATTTGTGCGGTTTCGCGTAGCCATGACCGATTTCATCAGCCAGCCCACGATTGCCCCCGCGGGCGTAATGCGCCCCACGCAAGTTGTGGTGAATTTAGATCGTCTTGCCGCCAACTTTCGCGCCATCCGCCGCAAAGTTGCGCCGGCTAAGGTCATGCCCATTCTCAAAGCCAATGCTTACGGGCATGGGCTGGTGGAAGTGGCGCGGCTGATGGAGCGCCTTGGGGCGGATTATTTGGGCGTCGCGGTGTTGGAGGAAGGCTTACTGCTCCGCCGAGCGGGCGTCAAGACCCCGATTTTGGTGCTCGGCGGCATTTGGGGTAGCCAAATCCCCGAATTTTTGCGCGCCGATTTGACCCTGACCGCTTCGTCCATTGAAAAACTGGAGGCGATTGACCGTGCTGCCGAGGCGATGGGCATCACCGCGCGCGTTCACCTCAAAATTGATACCGGCATGGAGCGGATTGGCGTCCATTACTACAACGCTGAGGGGTTTTTAGAGGCGGCGCTCAAGTGCCGCCATGTGCGCGTTGAGGGCATTTTCTCGCATTTTGCCCGCGCCGATGAAGCCGACCCCGCTCCTTCGCATTTGCAACTGGAGCGCTTCAACGAGGTACTGAGTTTTTACGAGCGCCGCGGCTTGCCGATGCCTATCCGCCACATGGCAAATTCCGCCGCCATTTTGCGCTTCCCCGAAGCGTATTTTGACATGGTGCGCCCCGGCATTTTGCTTTACGGCGTGTATCCGTCCGCTGAGGTGCCGCACACGGTTGAGGTCGCGCCTGCGCTGAGTTGGAAAACGCGGGTGGTGTATTTCAAAGTTACCAAGCCCGGGCACGGCGTCAGTTACGGCTGGACGTGGGCGCCCGACCGAATGACCCGCATCGTTACCCTGCCGGTTGGCTATGGCGATGGCTACTTTCGGAGCATGAGCGGCAAGGCGCACGTGTTGATACGCGGGCGGCGCTATCCGGTCGTTGGACGCATTTGCATGGACCAAATGATGGTGGACATCGGCTGGGAAACGGCATACAACGGCGATGAGGTGGTGCTCATCGGCGAACAGGGGGACGAGCGCATCACGGTTGAAGATTTGGCGGAATGGGCGGGCACAATTCCGTATGAGGTTTTGACCAACATCAATACCCGCGTGCCGCGGCTTTATGTGGGGAAATTGGCGGGGGACAAAGCGAGAGTTTAACTGTTTGCTAACATGAACTTACATTTTCTGCATGGCGTATGAGTTAGGAAGGGGGTACACTTTTGGCGCATTTTTGCGCTGCGAGGATTTCATGCCCGTCATCCATTGCCTTGGCCTCAATCACCGCACCGCCGACCTCGCCCTGCGGGAACGGGTG
>JALUBW010000113.1:7360-14239 GCA_027044735.1 Anaerolineales bacterium | reverse complement strand
TCGGCGCGGAAGATGAGCCGCTGATAACTTTGGCTGCCGCGGTGGAACTTTTGCACACCGCCACGCTCGTCCACGACGATTTGATTGATGGCTCGCTTTTGCGCCGCGGCATCCCCACACTAAACGCTTCATGGTCGCCCGCGGCCACCGTGCTCACGGGCGACTTTATGTTTGCCCGCTCGGCCGACATGGCGGCGCAGGTGGGCTCAATCCGCGTGATGCGCCTTTTTGCCGGCACGCTTGCCATTATCGTGGAAGGGGAACTGGCGCAGATGTTTGACGGCCCCGGTTTTGCCGACCGCGATGCCTATTACAAGCGCATTTATGCCAAAACGGCTTCCATGTTCGTGTTGGCAACGGAAGGAGCGGCGGCGCTGGCTGGTGTGCCCGAGGAGATGATCCGGCAGGCGCGCTGTTTTGGGCACGATTTGGGCATTGCTTATCAAATAATTGACGATATTTTGGACTTTACCGGCGAGCAGGTGAAACTCGGCAAGCCGGTTGGCAGCGATCTGCGGCATGGGCTTATCACCATGCCCACGCTTTGCTACCTTGAAGCCCACCCTGATGATGCAGACCTTCAGGCTGTGCTCTCCGGCGGCATTTTGGGCAACGAGGCGGTGGAAGGGCTGATTGAGCGCATTCGCTCCAGCGATGCAATTGCTGTTGCCGCCGAGGAAGCGCGCCGATTTGCCCGCAGCGCTTTGGATTGCCTTGCGCATCTACCGGCTTCGGAAGAACGAATGGCGCTGCGCGAACTCGCTAATTACATCGTGGAGCGCGATTTTTGAGCACTTCTTGCCCCTAAACAAGACCCCCTACCATGTCAGTTTCAGGGGCGGACACCCGACCCTGAAAACGCCATTTTTTGGAGTGCGGCGCTACAGCGCCGCTTTCCAAAGCGGCAACATGTTGCCGCACTCCAAAAGAACATCCTCCGAAAAGGCAGGCATTAGCAATAAGATTGGGAAATTCGGACGATGGCCTCACTTTACCAAATTACCTTGCCGGTGCTAAAAGCGCAACATTTCGCTTGTTTTGCCTTTGGAGGAGGTAGGACAGGGGTCTATCAGACCCCTGTCTGCCTTTGAACCATGTCGGTAGGGGGGGCAATTTGCGCAAATTATTCGGGCTTCATCGTGCGAATGTCTTCAAATTTTTTCACCAAGTCGCTGAGGACTTCCTTGACTTGCTCTTCGGTTAGGCCTTGCACTTTGATGGTGATAAGCGTGTTGGCTGGTGTGTCGCCGGCGAAAGTGCCAAGGGCGATGATGTTACCGCCGGCTTCGGCTATTGCTTTGGTGATTTTCGCCAATTCTCCCGGCACATCGGGGGCGTAGAATGACGCACGCACGCCCGCCATCCTTGCCCCCATCATTTCTAAGAACACTTTGAACAGGTCGGTTTCGGTGATGATGCCCACAATATCATCGCCGCGCATGACGGGCAGACCGCCGATTTTGTTGTCGGCCATGATGCGCGCTGCTTCTTCTATCGGCGTGTTTTCTTCAATCGTAATGACGTCCTTGGTCATTACTTCTTCTACCGTGATCTTACTGAGAAGGTAGTTTATTTCCCAGATGCTCAGCGTAGTTGCTGGAGAAGGTGAGGCGTTTAGCAAATCCTTATCCGAGACTATCCCCACCAGTTTGCCATTTTTGACTACGGGGGCGCGGCGGATGTGCTCAATTTTCATCAAGTTGAGAGCGTCCACGATTGGCATATCCGGCGGCACCGTGATTACCGGATGGGACATGCGGTCGCCAACTAACATTGCTTACCTCCTTGAAGGTTGAATTGCAGGTGGGAAGTTGCCCTTTGCCTGCTTCGGTAATGGCAAGTATTTATCTATTTACATTATACAATGTTGCGCCGTGCTTGCCGAGTGACACTTATCACTGGTGAGGTTGCAAGGCGCAAAAAGGAAAAGCCTATCTCGGCTTACAGGCCGAGATAGGCTTTCTTCACTTCTGGGTTGCTGGCGACCACTTTGGAGGGGCCTTCAATTTCAATTTTGCCCTCGGCCAGCACGTAAGCGTAGTCGGTAACTGCGAGCGCCATTTGGACGTTTTGCTCTACCAACAGCACGGTGATGCCGGTTTCGCGCAGTTTTTTGAGGCTTTCAAATAGTTGGAGCACCAAGAAGGGTGCTAAGCCGAGCGAAAGTTCGTCAATCATCAGCACCTTTGGAGAGGCCATGATGCCGCGTGCCACGGCGAGCATTTGTTGTTCGCCGCCGCTCATCGTGCCTGCTTTTTGGTTGCGTCTGTCTTTTAGCCTTGGGAACATGTCGTACACCAACTCTAAGTTTCGGTTGATGTCGGCGCGTGCGCGTTTAGGCGATGCTCCCATCAGCAAATTTTCTTCTACGGTCATGTGGGTAAAAAGTTGGCGGCCTTCGGGCACGAGCACGAGCCCGCGTGCTGCTCTTGTATGCGGTGCAAGGCGGTGGATGTCTTTTCCTTCAAAGAGAATTTGGCCGCTCCATGCTTTGTTGAGGCCCATTATCGTGCGCAGCAGGGTAGTTTTGCCTGCTCCGTTAGCGCCCACAAGCGAGGTCATGCTCCCTTTTTGCAGGGAGATGCTAACGCCCCATAAAATTTGCACTTCGCCGTAGCCGGAAGTGACGTCGTGTAATTCCAAGATAGCCATACGCATCCCTCTTTTAGGTTGGGGTTATTCGCCTTTCATCAACCGCTCGGCGAGTTTGGGGTCGCCCAAATAGGCTTGGATGACTTTTTCGTTGTTGGCGATTTCTTCGGGAGTGCCTTCGGCGATTAGTTTGCCGAAATCAAGCACCAGAATGCGGTCGGAAAGGTTCATGATCGCGCTCATAACGTGCTCAATCATGATAATGGTGATGCCGCGGTCGCGCACTGCACGCACGGTTTTTACCATGCTTGCGATTTCGGAAGGGTTGAGGCCGGCCAACACCTCGTCCAGCAGGAGCAGTTTGGGCTGTGAGGCGATGGCGCGCGCCATCTCTAAGCGTTTTTTCTGAGCCACGTTGAGGCTTCCGGCCAGTGCATTTGCTTTTGGCGCGAGGCCAAGCAGGTCAAGCACTTCATCGGCTATTTTGGCCGCGGTGTTCAAATTTGCGCCTGCATGCCCGAAACATGCCCCTACCATTACGTTTTCCCGCACGCTGAGTTCGTTTAGTGGGCGCACAATTTGGTGGGTGCGGGCTAAGCCTTTTTTAGCGAGGTAATAGGGCTTTTTGCCTGTTACGTCTTCGCCCAAAAAGATCACGCGTCCTTCTTCGGGTTTGTAAACACCGTCAATCACATTGAAAAGGGTGGTTTTGCCGGCGCCGTTGGGGCCGATTAGACCCAAGATTTGGCCTTCCGGCAGGTCAAACGTTACTTGGGTTAGCGCCTGCAGGCCGCCAAAGCGCTTGGTTACTCCTTGAACTTGGAGAATCATATCAACCACCTCCGAACTTTAGGGTAGCGCTGGCGCAGCCAGCCGACCAGCCCGCGAGGGATGAAGAGCACGATGAGAAGCAACAGGATGCCGGAAATGGCCAGTTGTAAATTCTTGAAGAGGGGGCTCACGAGCAAATAGTCGCGCATTGCTTGGTAGCCTGCTGCCCCCAAAATCGGCCCCAATACTGTGCCTTGACCGCCGAGCATTATCATCACTATCATTTCAATTGATGTGCGCAGCGGGAAGGCAAGGCCGGGTTCAATTGTGCCGTTTTTGAAGAAAAAGATTGCTCCCACCATGCCCGGTATGATGGCCGAGAGCACAAAAGCCCAGTTTTTTGCGCTTGGGGTAATTACGCCCATTACTTCGGCGGCGTCTTCGTCTTCGCGAATTGCCAGCAGCCCAAGGCCAAATTTGGATGTGCGCACCCAGTAACTCAGGATGGTCACTATGAGGGTGAGCCCGACCATAATGTAGAAAACCAATTGCAAAGCGTGCATTGCGCCGCCATAGGCTTTGTAGACTTTGAAGTTCAAAGTCATGCCTGTGGGGCCGCCGAAGGGGGCGAAGTTGTTGATAAAGGCGCGCACGGCTTCGTTTATGCCGATGGTGGCGAGGGCGAAATAGGCGCCTCTAAGCCGCAAAATGGCTACGCCCAATAGGTAAGCCAAAAGCGCTGCCGCTATGCCGCCCGCCAGCATGGCCATCCATATGTTCCACCCCAAAACGTTGATTGTGTAGAACCCCACGTAGCCGCCAAAGCCGAAGAAGACCACGTGCCCGAAACTTACATACCCTGTATAGCCGAGCAGTATGTTGAGGCTTGAAGCCAAAGCCACTGCGCTGAGCACTGTAAAGGCGGTTTCACGGTTCAATGCGTTGTGGGTTACGATAGGCCACAAACCTATTACTAACACCGTGCCGAGGCTTAGCCATAGACTTGTGTGTTGGAAGAATTTTTTGCTCATTCTTCCCCTCCAAATAGGCCGTTGGGTGCGACGAGCAGGATGAGCACAAAGAGCACAAATTCAAGGACGGGTGTCCATGTGGTGGGCATTGCCATTGGCACCAACCCTTCAATTAGGCCTAAAATTAGGCCGCCGAACAACGAGCCAACGGGGTTGCCCAGCCCGCCGAGTACGCCGATCACGAAACTTTTGAGTTCGTATGTCTCGCCGGATAGTATGGTGAAGGGGAAAAAGGTAGCAATCAGGCCACCAGAAACGGCGGCAAGCAACGTGCCCAAGCCGAAAGTGAGGGCTAACACTTGCGCTGAGGGAACGCCCACTATTTCGGCTGCGTCGCGGTTGTCGGTCACGGCACGGATGTAGCGCCCCGGACGAGTGTATTTGAGGAAGAGGAATAGCCCCACGGCCACTCCGACTGAAATTATGGCGGCTATAAGCCGTGTCATTGTTATGACCGTGTCGCCGAATTGGATGCTCCCTAAATCAAGCGGGATGTTGCGCGGCGTGGTTGTGAAGATTGCCGTTCCTATGCCCAGTATCATCATGTTTACTGAGTATGTTGCCAACAAAGTGGATAATTCTGGAGCGTTGATGACGCGGTGCACGGCTATGAAATAGATGATGATTCCGAAAATTAGCCCTAAAACAGCCGTTAACACCAGTGCAATGTAAGGGTGTATCCCTAATCCTACAAACAAGTAGTACACGCTGAACATTCCCAAGGCTATTAGCGAGCCGTGGGAAAGGTTGATCACGTTCATTACACCCCAGATGAGCGTTAGCCCCATGGCGGCAATGCCGTACACAAATCCCAGCAGCAAGCCGTCAATTAGGGAACGAATCAGTGCATCCATCATAGTGCGCTCTCCATGGTGAGAATGGGGAGGTAAAGAGGAATAAAAAGCCTCCCTCAGAGGAATTTCCTCTGGGGGAGGCTCGGTTTACAGGGGTTTTAGTGTTTCAAGGGGTAAAGCGGAGCAGCCGTGGCACCTTCTTTCGGCCATACAACTTCTTTCACCAGTTTGCCGTCTTTCTTTTGCCACTGGATGTAGATCATTTCGTGGCCGATTTGCAGGCCGTGAGCGTCGGCGGTGTTGAACTTGATGTGACCGAAGAAGGTGAGGATGTCCATCTTGTCCAGCGCGGCTTTGACCTTGTCGGGGTCAACAGAGCCTGCGTCCATGATGGCTTTTTGGAGCACCAGACCGGCCACGTAACCACCGGCGGAGTGGTAGTCGGGGTCTTCGTTGTAGGCGGCTTTGTAGGCTTTCACGAAGTCGGCGCTGGTGGGGCCAAACCAAGTGAGGCCTGCGGCCTTGGCAGATTCAGGCGAGTAGTTCGCGGTGGCTTCCCACTGGCTGGGGCCAACCACGCCCAGGGCGGCGTCGCCCAAGTCGGCGAAGCTGGGGTCGGGCGGAGCAACGAGCAGGGCGAGGTATTTGATGGGCAGTTTCTTCTCGTAGATCTGGCGTGCCAGCGTGGAGCCGTCTTGGAAGTGACCGCCGCCCATCACGGCCTCGGCGCCGCTATCTTGAATTTTGTTGATGAAGGAGCCGAAGTCGGTTGTGCCTTTGTCGTAGCCTTCAAACATCACCACGTCGTAGCCTTTCTTTTCGGCGTATTCTTTCGCTGCTTTGACCACGGCGGTGGAGAACTTGCTGTTTTCGTAAATGAAGGCCACTTTCTTCACATTGGGGTCAAGGCTCTGCAGCAGGTCAACCGCACCGGTGAGGTAATGGCTGGCCGGTGTGTAGAGTTGGTACACCCGCTGGTAGCCCTTCTTGAAGATGGAGTCGGAGGCCGCACCGGTCGCGAGCATGATCTTGCCGTATTGTTCGGAGATGATCGCGGCCGAGGAGGTCAAACCGCTGGAGTAAGGGCTGATGAGGAAGTCGGCCTTGTCTTTGGTGATGAGGCGGGTGTAAAGTTGTTGCACTTTGTCGCCGCTGCTTTCATCATCGTAAGAGACGGCTTTGAATTTCACAACCGTGCCGTCACTCAATTTGATGCCGCCCTGATCGTTGACTTGCTTAATCCACAGGTCCAAGCCATCGCTCTGGCGGGTGGATTCTTCGTTGAATTTACCCGTCTTGGATTGGGTAAACCCGATGGTGACGGTGACTTCCTTGGCGCTGGGGGCGCTGGTCTTGGCGGGCACATTGTTTTGAGAAGATTCGCTCGCCTTGGGGGCAGGAGCGCTGGTCGGCGTTGCCTTGCCGCACGCGGCCAGCACCATGCCGGCAACCAACAGGATGCCTATAAGGATGTAAAGTTTCCGTCGCATATTTACTCCTCCTTAGTAAGGATGTTGAAACTGGGGTTTCGGGGCGTATTGCCCCAACGACGATACTCTTTTACCATTTTAGTACTATTTTGTTTTTTGCAAGTGCTTGGTTACCGTTTTGGGCGTAAAAAAACGGTAAAAAAACGGTGATTACCTACCCAGATGCACTATGGATCGCCCTGTGTTTGCAAATGCTCACAC
>JALUBW010000113.1:0-7260 GCA_027044735.1 Anaerolineales bacterium | reverse complement strand
TTGATTACCGCTATTGGCAATGCTTCCGGCAGGGTGACGAAGAAGAACGCCGTCTTTTCGGGGTCGGTGAGCAACACTTTGGCGCGCTCCATCCGGTCACGGAATTTGAGGAGGTAGTCCATCAGCGGGTCTTCCTCCTCTTTCTTTTTGGAAAACGAGAGGCGCAGTTTCATTTCTTGCGCTTCTTTGCGGCTTTGGAGCATTTTGTTCACCCACAGTGAGTACACCGACGACATGCCGAGCAGGCGGCGAGCGTTCGCGGTCGGCGCGGTATCAAACACATACACTTCGTATTCGTCCGCGAACATCAGGTCTATCATGTTTTCAAACATGGCTGATTCCTCAAAGGCCGGATTCATTGTGGCCGATTCAACGAATTCATCGGCGCGCCCTTTGATTTCGGCGTATTTGAGGAACCATTCAATTTTTTCTTTGATCTCTTGCTTTGAGCGTTCTATGGTGTCGCGGGTGTCAATTTCGTATGCCCAGAGGTTGGGAACTCCTTCCACGGGCGTTTCTTTGCCGAACACGTCTTGGTTGAGCATCCCCGAAAGGCTGTGAACTGGGTTGGTGGATGCTAACAAGACGCGTTTCCCTTGCTGGGCTAAAGCCACAGCGGCGGCGCCAGCCATCACGGTTTTGCCAACGCCCCCTTTGCCGCCGAAAAACACATACTTTAGCCCCGGCTTGCTTTCTACAAATTGCTTCATGGTGATAGAGGGTTGTAGCGCGTTCATTCCAGCGTCTCCTCTCCGAACATGGCGTGGGCCATCCGCTCTATCATTTCAAGGCCGGTAATATCGCGCTCCATTTCCTCAATCTCGGCTAGCACCGAGTTGCCGAACATTTCGTGAATTTTGTTCAGGTATTTCTTTTGCATTTCGTACCGGTTCTTTAGGTACGCTGGTGCGTGTTCCGATTTCACCACTCGCTCGGGGATTACGCGGTTCACTATGTAGCCGCTTATTGGCACTTGGTAGCGCTCAAACAGTTTTGAGGCTTTTTGGGTGTCTATCAAAATCATTTCTTCGGGTATGAGCACGAAGAAAAAGGCCGTTTTTTCGCGGTCGGTGAGTATGCTTGAAGAGGTGGAAATGCGGTAGCGGATGTCTTGCAACTCTTTCAAAATCAGGTCTTCTTGGGTTTCTTTTTTGCGGCTTACCCGCGCCGCCATTTGTTCGTATTCGCGCATTTCCTCCCTCAGTTTGGTGATTTTGCTTATCCATTGGTCGTAAACGCTTGCCATGCTGAGGTAGTAGAGCGCGTGGCCTAAAGGCACTAAGTCATAGATGTAGTAGTCGTATCCGCCGGCTACCACGATGTCTACCACCTGATCAAAGATGGCCGATTCTTCCATCGCTGGCTCGGCCGACGCCGCTTGGATGTACGACTCAATTTCATCTGGGATTTTTTCAAAGCCGTACATATCGCGGATTTTTTGGCGGATTTCGTCTTGGTATTCACGAATGTGTTGGTCGGCGTCAATTTCCTGCGCGTACAGGTTGGGCATTATTTCCACTGCCCCTTTGCCGTAAATATCGCGCTGGAAAATGTCGGAAAGGGAGGCTTGTGGGTCTACCGAGAACACCAGCACTTTTTTGCCTTGTTTAGCCAGCCAGTAGCCGGTGGCAGCCGAAAAGGTGGTTTTGCCTAAGCCGCCTTTGCCGCCAAACATGATGTAGCGGCGGTTGGGATTTTCGCGGAAAACTTTTGCCAGTGACATACGACACCTCGTTGTGGTTAGGCTAACGCGTCGGTGAGATCGCGCTCGCGCAACATGCGGCGTTTCCAAGTGCTGATTTGCGGCACGACGTAGGGCAGCAGCCGCAGCGAGTAATACGGCGGCAGAATGGGCACGCCGAGCAGATCGCCCATTGTAATTAGGATGAACAGGTGTTCCATGCTGCCGCGCGTCTTCAGCGCCTGCCTTGCCATATCGTGCGAGGCCATGCCGTAGATCACATCTTGTAGGTTGCGCACAATTTTGGAGAAGAACGAGCGCTTTTCTTCTTCGGTCATTTTTGCTTTCCTCCGGCAAAATAAATTCGGTTGGGGAGGGCGTTGCGCCCTCCCCAAGTGTTAGCGTTAGTCTCCTGCGTGGGATGCGGCTTTGGCTCGTGCTTTGGCGAGCGATTTGAGCCCGTCAGCCGCCAGTATGACCGCCGCTAAGGCTAGGAAGAGCGCTATTACGCCTGCTACCAAATCGCCAAACGCAAATGCGGCGCTGACGTTGGCCGTCATCATGTGGTGGAACGATTTCCACGCTGTTACCAGCAGCGCCGTCACGGTGGTTACATACATGAACACCATCGGCCAGAAGACCCAACCATGCTTTTTGCCCTCGTTTGCCAGCCAGATGGTGATCAGCAAGAGCGCCAGCCCGGCGAACAACTGGTTAGCCCCGCCGAACAGCACCCAAATCCTTTGCCAGAATGCCGTCCACAGGATCAAGAAGGTGAACAGTATGGCGACAATGGTGCCAACATGGGGGTTCTTGAAGGCGGGGATTTTATCGCCGACCAGTTCAGCCGAGGCAACGCGCATGAACCGGAGCACCAGTTGCATAACCGTAAGCGCCATTACGGCGAGGAAGATGGCGCCGATTGCCGCACCCATTGAGGGCGAGATCCCCGGTATCCACGAGAGGAAGCGGGACATACCGTAAGCCCAGATTGCACCTGCTTTCACTTTGAGGAAGTACATATGATTGGCGTCATAAAGCACGGTGTTGCCTTTGGTGAGCGCCGTGGCGGCGAAGATAAGCGCCATTGTTGCCAAGATGGCCTCGGTGAACATCGCTCCAGCGCCAACCGGCAGGGCGTCGGTTTCTTTTTCTAACTGCCGCGCCGTGCCTGCGGTGGAGACCAGTGAGTGCCAGCCTGAAATTGCCCCGCACGAAACCGTCACAAACAAGATTGGCCATAGCCAGCCCAACTTAGGCTGATTCCATGTAACATAGGCCGGAATTTGAAATGCCACGTTCGTGGTTTTGAAAATGGCAGCGACGAAGACGCCGAGGATGGAGCCGAGCAAGCCCAGTGCCACGAACCAGAATGAAACATAGTTCACGGGTTGGGCAAAGCGCCAAATTGCCAGCACCGAGCCAAGGTAGCAGAATGCCAAAGCCACGATACCCCAGAAAAATTGCGGCCAAGTCATTGGGCCGTAGGGGGTGTTGTAGAGGATGTGCTTGGGGCCGGTACCGGCAAGGCTGTTGATGCTGTTCACTAAGTCCTTAGCCCAAGGCATGGTGCCGAGCCAGATACCGATTAGCGCGATGAGCACGGTAATGACCGTGGTCATCACCAAGTCCATTTTCCAGCGGTAGGTCATCTGCCCGGCTAAAACGCCGGCGAGGGTGAGTATGAAGAGGCCGACGGGCACAACCGGAATTGCGAGCAGCCCGGCCACCACAGCGCCAAACGCGCCCATAATGAGCAAGAGGTAAAAGTAAAGGAATGCGAGCAAAATTCCGCGGGCGCGCGGCGAGATGAATTTATAGGCGAGGCCGCCCATGGTTAGGCCGTCGTTTCGCATAGCCATCATGGCCGACGCGTAGTCCTGAACCCACCCGATGAAGAACACGCCCAACATCAGCCACAGGAACGTCGGCAACCAGCCCCACTGCACGGCTACTATTGGGCCGACTATCGGGCCAAGGGCGGCGATGGACTTGAATTGGTACCCAAACAGCACGCTGCCGCTCGCTGGCATAAAGTCCACACCATCGTTGTAAAGCGTGGCCGGTGTGGCTTTTTTGGGGTTGGCCTGAATGACCTCTTTGTCCATCTTCGCGGCGTATGCTTGGTAGCCAATTACAACTATTGCTATTGCAACGATAAGTACTATTGCGGCCATTGGAGTCCTTCCTCCTTTCTGTGTGGGGAACCTATCGTGCGGAAACAAATGCTACCTGCAGTTGCTTGGCTATGCCGCCTTCGCGGCTTTTCCGATGGGGAAAATTGAGAATTGCGTTTTGGGGTGTGCACCTCCTTCTGGTATTGGGTTTGGATGAAAAAAGATGAATCTTGCAATTAAAAACCCTACTCCCCAACGCGCGTTGCGCGCCGGGCTTTTATTTCATTATGCAAACTGAACCTTTTTTGTCAATAATGAACGGCTTTGCACGCCGTAAAAAATCTGTAAAAACGGCCTGCTCCGGCTTTTATTTCGCCCCCAGCCTTCCGAACTGCTTTTCAAGCGTGGCAACGCTGATGTGGATCATTGTCGGTCGCCCGTGTGGGCACGAGCGCGGGTTTTGGCAGGCTTCCAAATCGCGAATCAGGGCTTCTTGTTCCTGCGGCGAAAGCACTTGCCCGCCTTTGACCGCCAGCCGTTTGCAGACGCGCGCGATAATCCGCGCCTCAATTTCCCCCTGCAGGGGCGTTTCATCTTCCTCAAAATCTTCAACCAGCGCGCGCAGCGCCTCGCTTGGGCTGTATTTGGCGAGAATGGCGGGCACGGCGCGCACGCGGAAAGTCCCCGGCCCGAAAGGCTCTACCTCAAAACCCCAGCGTTCAAGGTATGGCAGTTGCTCTTCCAACATGCGCGCTTGCTGGGGTGGGAGGTGAACCGTAACCGGCTCAAGCAACGCCTGCGAGGCGACGCTGCTTTCCCGTTGCGCCATCAATTTTTCAAACAAAACGCGCTCGTGCGCCGCGTGCTGGTCAATCAAATAAAGCCCGTCTGGCCCTTCGGCCACTATGTAGGTCGCCGCAATCTGCCCAATTGGGCGCAAAAGCGGGATTTTGCTCCCCGAGAGCATGGGCTGGCGCTCGGCGCTCTGTTCGGTTGTCGTTCCGGTTTGGGGAAGGGGTTGCGGCGCGGCAGAAGCCCTTTCCCCAGCATTGGGCGCTTGGGTTTGGGGGAAGGGCGGGCTTTCCCAACGGGGTTGGGTGGGCTGACCGCCGCCGAGCCATTCGGGGCGTGGGGCTTCGGGGGCGGGCGGCAGTTCCAAATCGGGAATGGGCGTGTAGGCAAGCAGGGCGCGGCGCGCTGCATGTTGCACGGCGCGAAATACGGCATCTGGGTTGCGGAAGCGCACCTCCGCCTTGGTCGGGTGCACGTTCACATCCACATCTTCGGGCGGCAATTGGATGAACAGCACCGCAATCGGGTAGCGCCCCACCATGAGCAATGTGTGGTATGCCCGAAGCAGGGCGGCGCTCAGGGTTGAATCTTGCACGGGGCGACCGTTGACGAAAAAGATGATTTCACTGCGGCGGCCGCGGGTGATGTCGGGCGGGCTGATAAAGCCGCTGATGCGGATTTCGGGGGTGCTGTCTTCTACCTGCAACATGCGGCGGGCGATTTCCGCACCGTAAAGTGCGGCGAGCACATCTCGGCGCTCGCCATTGCCCGCGGTTTGCAGGCTGAGTTTTCCGTCTTGCGTGAGCCTAAAGCGGACATGGGGGTAGGCGAGGGCGTAGCGTGTTACCAGCGCGTCAATGCGGCGCTTTTCGGTCGCATCGGATTTGAGGAATTTGCGGCGGGCAGGGACGTTGTAGAACAGGTCTTCCACGCGCACTGTGGTGCCGGTGGGTGCGCCCACGGGTTCAACGCCGCCGATTACGCGCCCGCCTTCTACCCGAAGCCGCGCCCCCATGCTTGCTCCGCGCGCACACGACGTAATCGTGAAGCGCGAGACGGAGGCAATTGATGCCAACGCTTCGCCGCGAAAGCCCAAGGTGCGGATACGGAACAAGTCTTCGGCGGTTTGGAGTTTGCTGGTGGCGTGGCGCGCCACCGCCAACGGCAATTCCTCGGCGGGGATGCCGTGACCGTTGTCGGCAACTTCTATCAGCGTTTTGCCCGCGCCGCGCACGGTGATGGTGATAGCGGTTGCCTCGGCGTCAAGGCTGTTTTCCAGCAATTCTTTGACCACCGAGGCGGGGCGTTCCACCACTTCTCCGGCGGCAATTTGTGAAATCAGTTCGGGTGGGAGGGGATGGATGGGCATGGGGGATGACCTAAATCCTAAATCGCAACTCGCTTTTAAAGTAAAACGGGCGGCCTCGCGACCGCCCAAATTTTAGCACATCTGTTGCGCTTAGTCCTCTTCAAGGGCGCTGTAGCCCGGCCCTTCCTCAAAGTAAGCGCGGTTCCAGTCAATAGCGGGGGTGAGGTCAACGATTTCCCCGGCCTCAAGGGTGCGGGTGCCCTCAAGGTGGACGGGGTTGCCGTTGTGGTCGGTGCCGTCGTAAACCTCGTCAAAGCCTTCGGTGCCCTTGGGCATGTTGAGGCGTTCGCCGCCTTTGGCTTCATAGTCGGAAGGCACTTCGTCTTCGGGGAAGATTGCTTCCAGCGGGCATTCGGGCACGCACGCGCCGCAGTCAATGCAGGTGTCGGGGTCAATGTAGTAGAGAGGCCATTCTTCCACCGGCTTGCCGGGGACAATGGCTTCCACCGGACAGACCTCAGTGCATGCGCCGTCGCGCAGACAGAGAGCAGTGATTACGTATGCCATGGTTTACCTCCATGTGAGAGAATCAGTGCTTAAGAGCAAATTTATTGTAATCCAGTTTTTCGGATTTGGGTATCCCTTTGGGCGAATTGGGAAGTAGAAATTACGCCTGTGCGGCAATTATTTTGGTGTGATTCATAGAAAAGATCGTTGATAGAGAGCGTTTTCGCATAGCCATTCAGGATCGTGCTGTTTCGTATAGCCAATCACACAGCAAAACACAACACAACAATAAATTACCACCTACCAAAATAACAAAGCACCTCAACCACTATCCTCAAACAAACCCACAAGAAACGACGGGCGCTTCATCCGCGCTCCATAATTGGGAATCAAACGAGTATACGGCTCAGAAAAAAGCGGCGAAGAAATCAAAAAATCCGCTGTGGAGCGATTAGAAGCAGTAGGAATGTTATACAGCACTGCTATCCGCAACAACGCCTTCACGTCCGGGTCGTGCGGCTGCGGCTCCAGCGGATCCCAGAAAAACACCAAAATGTCAATTTCACCTTCCGCTATTAGCGCTCCCATCTGTTGATCGCCGCCAAAAGGGCCACTGCGCAAACGAGTCACTTCCAAACCGGTCTCACGCTGAATGAGCGCACCGGTTGTGCCTGTAGCATAAAGACTATGCTGGCTCAACGTACCCTTATTGAAAATGACCCACTCCAAAAGGTCGCGCTTCCTGCCATCGTGCGCCACCAAACCAATGTGCTTATTTGCCCGCAAGGGTATTTTGCGATAGTCATCCATTTCTTTGCTCCTTGGCCTCCTTTGCGTTACCATCCACCGATTGA
>JALUBW010000112.1 GCA_027044735.1 Anaerolineales bacterium | reverse complement strand
GCCGAGGAAACTCATTGCTTTGTCCATCAGAAAGGCCGCGCGCGCCAAGTAGCCGCTGTCTTCCAAAAACGCCAGCGCAAAAAACATCACCATCAGGCCGGGCACAAAGACCAAAATGCTGCCCACACCGGCGATGACACCATCGGCGATTAGCGATACAAGCCACGCGGGCGCGTGCCCCGCACTGAGTGCCGCCAAAGTCCACGCCGTGATGGGACCGGAAAACAGTTCGTCTATCCAATCCATAAACGGCGCGGAGACGGTTTGCACAAGGTTGAAGACGATGTACATCAGGAAGAGGAAGAGCGGAATGCCGAGCACGCGGTTGGTTACAATGCGGTCAATTCTATCCGAAAGCGTGGTTGGCGGGCGGTGTGGCATGGTGAGCACATGCCGGGAAAGGCCGCGCACAAAAGCGTAGCGTCCGTCGGCAAAGGCGATGTCAATTTCATCGTCGTAGGTGTGCTTCAGCCGTGCCTTCAACTTTTCCCTGAGCGCCAGCACCTCCGCGCCCTGCGGATGGGCTGAAATGACGCGCTCGGCGTGCTTATCGCCTTCAAGCAGTTTGACGGCGAGCCAGCGCGGGCGGTAGCCTTCCAAATTCGGTAGGGGCTCTATTGCCTCGGTGAGTTGGCGGACCGCGCGCTCCAGCGCGTGCTCGTATTTCACTAGCCCTTCGCGAGGGCGTATTTCCTCTTGGTGCTCTGCGGCGCGATAGAGGGCTTCTTTCAACTCCGCAATTCCTACGCCCTTGCTGGCAATTGCCGTTAGCACCGGCACGCCGAGCAACTGCGAAAGTTTTTCCACATCAATTTTGTAGCCCAACTGCTGCGCTACATCCCAAACATTGAGCACGAGGATGAGCGGCGCGCCAATTTCCAGCAACTGGGTGGTGAGGTAGAGATTGCGCTCAAAGTTTGAGGCGTCAATCACATTCACCACCACGTCGGGGTGTTCTTCGGTGATGTATTCCTGCGCAATTTGCTCTTCGGGCGAATATGCAGAAAGGCTGTAGGTGCCGGGCAGGTCAACCATTTCCACCCGTAGCCCCCGATATTCAAAAAAGCCTTCTTTTTTCTCAACCGTTTTGCCGGGCCAATTGCCGACATGCTGATGAGAACCGGTGAGCACGTTGAAGATTGTGCTTTTGCCGGCGTTGGGATTACCCGCGAGGGCAACGCGAAGCGTCCTTTCAGCCATGCGCGCTTCCTTGAATTACGGGGGTTTCGGTTGTTACGAGAATTTTGTGCGCCATGCCGCGCCCCATTGCCAAGCGGCTGTTGCCAATGGCAAGCAGAAGCGGACCGCCGTGGTCTTGCAGGATGCGCACCCGCGCACCCGGCGTGAATCCCAATTCAATCAAACGGCGGCGCAATCTCTGCCCGCCGCGCACTTCTATCACTTTAACTTCTTCGCCGACCTTTGCCATTGTGAGGGGCATGGCGTTATGAGCCATCGGCGTTTACCTCCACGATAATGTTTGCGGCGTCCTTGCGTCGCAGCGAAAGGTGCGTGCCGCGCACCACATACTCCACCGGATCGCCAAGCGGCGCAAGGCCTTGGACGAAGATGTTTTCGCCCGGAACTAAGCCCATTTCCAGCAGCCGCCTGCGCACATTGGGCGGAGCGCTTACCCGCACAATTTTACCGCTTTTGCCGACTTCAAGCCTGCTCAAAGGAATTTGTTTGCCGTCGTTGCTCATCCCGTCCTCGGTATAGAAAACTGTACCACTCGCTTCGCGGGTGGTACATACTGCTGAGACGAATTTTTTGCCCCACTGCGGGGCGGAATAAATTATACCACAGTCATAAAAAATACCCCATTTTCTTGACCGCCGTTTCTCGCTCTGTTATACTCATTTTTGTGTCCGTGTAATTGCTATAAATTATTTCCATAATGCACCCTGACTATTGGAGGAAGCGATGAAAGGTTGGCTCAAGGCCGCGTTGATTTTGCTTGTGTTGCTTGCCGGAGGGGTTTGGTTTTGGAAAAGTCGCGCCGCTTCCTCTAAAAAAGCCGCAGGGGTGAAATGGCAAACCGTTGCTGTGAAGCGGGGCACGCTGGAAGCAACCGTGGGCGCTACCGGCACCGTGCGCACCAGCCAATCGGCAGTGGTGGCGTGGCAGGTGAGCGGCATTGTGAAGGATGTGCTCGTTTCTGAGGGGGACCATGTAGCCGTTGACCAAACCCTTGCTGAACTGCGCGAGGATTCATGGCCGCAGGCTTTGCTGAGCGCGCGCACTTCTCTCCTCAGCGCCCAAAAGCAGTTGGATGACCTTCAGCGCAACGCTCAACTTCAATACGCGCAGGCGCTGGAAAAACTCGCGAATGCGCGCGAGCAACTCAAAACCGCCGAGTGGCGCTACAACAACATTGTCCGCTACTGGGACGCCGAAAAGGCTCAAAAAGAATACGACAAATGGCACGGGATTGTGATTTCGCTTCAGCGCCAGTTGAATTCGCCGACTACACCTCCGCAGATGAAGGCGCTTTTGCGCGCTCAACTTGAATCCGCCAAAATTCAGGAGCAGGTGGCGAAAAACAACCTCAACCCCAGCGAAGAAGACAAAGCCAAAGCCACCGCCGATTATGAATTGGCTAAGGCTCAGGTTGCTTATTGGCAACAGCAGGCGGATTTGCTGAAAGATGGGCCACCGGTGGACGAGGTGGCTTTGCTCAAAGCGCAGATAGCCGCGGCGCAAGCCACTTTAGACCTTGCCCGCCTCAAAGCGCCGTTTGACGGCGTGGTTACCAAAGTGATGGTCAAGCCGGGGGATTTGGTTGCGCCGGGGAAAGCCGCTTTTCGCATAGATAAGATGGATGCGCTTTTTGTGGATGTGCCGATTTCTGAAGTCAACATCAACGATGTGCACAAGGGGCAAAAGGCAACCCTCATTTTGGATGCCGCGACGAACCGCACTTACCACGGCGTGGTTGACGATGTTGACTTTGTGGGCACCCAAACCCCCACGGGCATTGATTTCACCGTGACCGTGCGGCTGACCGATGCCGATGAACTTGTCAAGCCGGGCATGACCGCCGCCGTTACGATTGCCACCGTTCACAAAAAGGATGTGCTTTTGGTGCCCAACCGCGCCATCCGCACCCAGCACGGGCAAACAGTGGTGTATGTGCTCCCCCAAGGCGCAACCAGTCCGCATCCAGTACCCATCACCTTGGGGGCGATGGGCGAATCGTACTCCGAAGTTCTCAAGGGCGACTTGCACGAAGGCGACTTGGTGGTGCTCAATCCGCCGACGCAAGCCTTCAACTTCTTTGGAGGGAAATAGCCGTGGGCGATGATTGGGTCATCGTTGCTGAGAACCTGCACAAAGTTTACAAAATGGGCAAGGTGGAGGTGCCCGCTTTGCGCGGCGTTTCGCTCCGTGTGCGCCGCGGCGAGGTGGTTGCCATTATGGGCCCGTCCGGTTCGGGCAAATCAACCCTGATGAACATTTTGGGCTGTTTGGATGTGCCCACCGAGGGCGAATACTACTTGGACGGCATGAGAGTTTCCGACCTCGGCGATAATCAGTTGGCGGAAATTCGCAATCGAAAGGTGGGGTTTGTTTTCCAAAATTTCAACCTGCTCCAGCGCGCAACTGCCCTTGCCAATGTGGAACTCCCCTTGCGCTATGCTGGGATGTGGCGCGGCACGCGCGCTTTGGCAAAGGCGGCGCTTGAGGCTGTGGGCTTGGGAGACCGCCTTCATCACCGCCCCAACGAACTTTCGGGCGGTCAACAGCAAAGGGTTGCCATTGCGCGGGCTTTGGTTACCAACCCCGCGATTGTGCTTGCGGATGAGCCGACCGGCAACCTTGATACTCGCTCCGGCGAAGAGATTTTGAACTTGCTTTTGCAACTCAACCGCGAAAAGGGCACAACTTTGGTGATTGTTACGCACGACCCCGAAGTCGCCGCACACGCCCAGCGGGTGATTCACATTCGCGACGGTTTGATTGAGCGGGAAACGCACCCCGTGCAGGAGGTGGCGGCATGAGGGCGTTGGTTGTTACGGTGATGCTCGCGTGGCGCGACGCCGTCCAGAGCCTGCTGGCGAACAAAATGCGCTCTTTCCTAACGGTTTTGGGGATTGTGATAGGCGTCGCAGCGGTGATTGCTATGCTTGCCATTGGGCGCGGCGCGCAAAATGCCATCACTTCCTCAATTGAGGGCATAGGCACCAATTTGCTCTTTGTAATGCCCGGCACGATGGAGGACCAATCCCTGCGCGACATCCGCCCACTGACTTTGGCGGACGTGCG
>JALUBW010000111.1 GCA_027044735.1 Anaerolineales bacterium | reverse complement strand
TTCGCCCATGAGCACATCCTTGAACTTGCCCGCTGGGCAGATGTGCCGGTCATCAACGGATTGAGCGATTACAACCACCCTGCTCAGGCATTAGCCGATGCGCTCACAATCTACGAGCATTTTGGCAAGGTGAAAGGCTTGAAGGTCGCTTTCATCGGCGATGGCAACAATGTGGCTGTTTCGCTGATGCACATCAGCACCAAACTCGGGGCGAACTTCGCTTGGGCAGGGCCTGAAGGCTATGAAATTCCCGAGCAGGCAATTGAGCAGGCGCGCGAATTTGCCGCCGAGAGCGGCGCGAGCCTCCAATTCACCCACGACCCACACGAGGCTGTGAAAGACGCTGACGTGATTTACACCGACACATGGGTCAGCATGGGCGAAGAAGCCGAAGCCGAAAAGCGCAAGCGCGTTTTCCCGCCTTATCAGGTCAATGCGGCGCTGGTGGCGGAGGCGAAGCCCGAAGTAATCGTGATGCACTGCCTCCCCGCCCACCGCGGCGAGGAAATCACCGATGAGGTGATAGATGGTCCGCATTCTATGGTATTCCCGCAAGCGCACAACCGCCTGCACGCCCAAAAAGCCATTCTCGCGCGGCTCATGGGCGGCGTTTAGGCGGAGCGCCCCGCGTTAAATCTTCAACCCCGCAAGCCTCCCACGCCCCAACACACGGCGCACAGGGAGGCTTGTTTGCTCAGCACGAAAGGAGAGTTGCCATGAACATCTGCATTCCCAAAGAGCGGCGCCCGTTTGAATATCGGGTGGGCATGTCGCCGCATGGTGTGCGTGTGCTCACCAGCCGCGGCCACACCGTTTACGTGGAACACGAAGCCGGTTTGGGCGCCGGTTTCAGCGATGAAGATTACGAAAACGCCGGTGCGCGCATTGTCTATTCCCCGCACGAAGCCTTTGGGCGAGCCGACTTGTTGGTGAAAGTCGCCCGCCCCCTCCTTGAAGAATTGCACTGGATGCGCCCGGGTTCGGTTTTGGTGGGCTTGCTCCATTTGGCATCGGCCAAGCAAGACAAGATAACCTACATGCTTGAAAACGACATCACTTCGGTCGCGCTGGAGCAAATTGAAGAAGATGACGGGGAACGGCCGGTGCTCAAGCCGATGAGCCGCATAGGCGGGCTGATGAGCGTGCAGGTTGCAGCGCGGCTTTTGCAAAACAACCACGGCGGCAAAGGGATTATCTTGGGCGGCTTGCCCGGCGTTCCTCCGGCGGAAGTGGTGATAATCGGCGCTGGGGTGGTCGGCTCGTGTGCTGTCCGCGGCTTCATTGGGCTTGGAGCGCACGTCACCGTGCTGGACATAAGCCAGAATGCGCTTGAAAAAATCTTCCGCGATTACCCCACAGTTGCCACATTGCCGGCCACCAAGTACAACATTGCCCGCTCGGTGGCATACGCCGATGTGGTGGTGGGGGCGGTGCTCCGCCCGGGCGAGCGCGCGCCGATTGTGGTGACGCGCGAAATGGTGCGGGCGATGAAGCCGCGCGCCATCATCATTGACGTCAGCATAGACCAAGGCGGATGCGTTGAAACTTCGCGCCCTACAACCCACGATCACCCCACCTACATTGAGGAAGGCGTCATCCACTACGCCGTGCCTAACATGCCCGGTGTGGTGGCGCGCACTGCTACCCATGCGCTCGTCACCGCCGCGATGCCCTACATCCTCAGCATTGCCGACCACGGCATTGCCCGCGCAATGGTAGAAAAACCTGCCCTCGCCCACGCCGTCAACACCTACAAGGGCGAACTGCGCAACCTTGCCCGCTTGCCCCATCAGGAGAAATAGCAATGGATTGGCAAAAGATTTACCGCTCGCGCATTGTCAGCGCTGAAGAAGCGATAAGCGTTATCAAATCAAATCAGCGCGTCTTCCTGACGGGTAACTGCTCCACGCCGCAGGTGCTCCTCAAGGCGCTGGTGAAGCGTGCCCCGGAACTGGAAAATGTGGAAATTGACCAAGCGCTCACGGTTGGGCCTGCCGAGTATGTTTCTCCTGAGATGGAAGGGCACCTGCGTGTCAACACCATGTTCATCAGCGCCAACATCCGCAAGGCCGTGCAGGAAGGCCGCGCCGACTTCACGCCGGTTTTCCTTTCTGAATTCCCGCTGCTGTTCAAAAACGGCATTTTGCCTTTGGATGTGGCGCTCGTTCACCTATCGCCGCCCGATGAGCACGGCTTTTGCAGTTTTGGCGTAGAGGTGGGGCTTACCAAGACCCCTGCTGAATCTTCCAAAATCATCATTGCTGAAATCAACGAGCAAATGCCGCGCACCTTGGGCGATTCTTTCATCCATGTCAGCCAGTTGGACTACATTGTGCCTGTGAATTACCCCATTGCCGAGATGGTCATGGGTGCAAAGGGCGACCCCGAGGTGGTGGAAAAGATAGCCGCGAACATCGCCGATCTCATCCCCGACGGGGCGACAATGCAAATGGGCATCGGCGCAATCCCCGACGCGGTGCTCCGCTACCTGCACGACAAAAAAGACCTCGGCGTGCACACCGAACTTTTCTCGGATGGCGTGATGGATTTGGTGGAGCGCGGGGTGTTGACCGGCGCACGCAAGACTTTGCACCGCGGCAAAATCATTGCCGGCTTCATCTTGGGCTCGCAAAAACTTTATGATTGGGTGGATAACAACCCGATGATTGAACTCCACCCGACGGAGTACGTCAACGACCCGTTTGTGATTGCCCAAAATGAGCGGATGGTGGCGATAAATTCCGCGATTGAGGTTGACTTGACGGGGCAAGTATGCGCCGACAGCATTGGGCCAAAACTTTACAGCGGTGTCGGCGGGCAGTTGGATTTCATCTACGGCGCTTCCCGCTCCAAAGGCGGGGTGCCCATCATCGCCCTGCCGAGCACGACCACCCTACGCGACGGCACGCGCGTCAGCCGCATTGTCGCCATGCTCAAACGCGGCGCAGGCGTTGTTACCACGCGCAACCATGTCCGCTACGTGGTCACGGAATACGGCGTAGCCAACCTCTACGGCAAATCCATCCGCCAACGCGCCCACGCGCTCATCAACATCGCGCACCCCGATTTCCGCGACGAACTCCGCCATCAGGCGAAAGAATTGAATTACATCTGAAAAAGGAAAACCACAGATTCCACAGATGGACACAGAAAACACAGAAGGCATAAAAAATTCTGTGTTTTCCGTAAAGTTTCTGTGCTTTCTGTGTTTTTTCTTCCGAGAGGAAACAATGCGAACCAGACGCTCCAAAATCATTGCCACGCTTGGTCCGGCGAGCATGGGCGAAAGCGTACTCATTGCGCTTTTGCAAGAAGGCGTGGACGTGGTGCGCCTCAATTTTTCGCACGGCACGCACGAACAACACGCACAGGCAATTGAGCGTGTGCGCCGTCTGAGCAAGCGGCTCGGCAAGGCAACTGCCATTTTGCAGGATTTGCAAGGGCCACGAATCCGCGTCGGTAAGTTGCCCAAAGAGCCGCTTACGCTCAAGGAAGGCGAAACCGTCACACTTTACCCTGAGCACCTTCCGCCGCCGCAGGACGCTCCAAAGCCCATCCCGATTGACTTCCCCCAGTTGCCCGAGGTGGTGAAGGTGGGGACGCGCATTTTGATGGACGATGGGCACTACGAACTGCGCGTTACGGCGGTGCACGGCAATTTCGTGGAGGCAAAAGTGGTGCTCGGCGGCAAGTTACTTTCGCACAAGGGGCTGAATTTCCCCGGCACGCCGCTGAACGTGCCCGCCTTCACTGAAAAGGACGAAGCCGACCTCGCCTTTGGACTGGAGCACGATGTTGACGCCGTGGCAGTTTCGTTTGTGCGCTCGGCGGATGATGTGGCACGCGTGCGGCAGGCTATCGCTCAAATTTCTCCTGAAAAAATTGACACGCCTATCATTGCCAAACTTGAGCGCCCTGAGGCTTTGGACAACCTGGACGAAATTTTGGCCGCTGCAGATGGGGTGATGGTGGCGCGCGGCGACCTCGGCGTTGAACTGCCGCCGCAAGATGTGCCAATTGCACAAAAGCGCATCATTGCCGCCGCCAACCGCCGCGCCAAACTTGTCATCACCGCAACTCAAATGCTGGATTCTATGGTGAACAACCCCCGCCCCACCCGCGCCGAGGCTTCGGATGTGGCAAATGCCGTATTTGACGGCAGCGACGCGCTCATGCTTTCCGCCGAAACTGCTGTTGGGCGCTACCCTGTGGAAGCGGTGCGGATGATGAGCGCCATCATCACCGAAGCCGAGCGCCATGGCAGCGAATGGGCGCATTT
>JALUBW010000110.1:2411-4319 GCA_027044735.1 Anaerolineales bacterium | reverse complement strand
TTTTTTCTTCCCAATCCGGAGGGAAACGCGGTAAAATAGCCCACCGTGGCCGACGGGCTCGGCGTATCCTTCCGCGCCACCCTCTCCCCAGAGGCCAAGCGAGCAAATCTTTCAACGCGTTGCACACAACCGTTGACCAAATTCCAGCAAGGAGAGTGTTGCAGATGGTACGGATTCGTTTACGCCGCGTGGGCGCCCGCAAGCAGCCGAGTTACCGCATTGTGGCCGCCGATAAAGAAGCAAAGCGCGATGGCCGCTTTTTGGAAATTTTAGGCTTTTACAACCCCCGCACCGACCCACCGACCGTGGTGCTCAAAGAAGAACGCATTTATGACTGGTTGATGAAAGGCGCTCAACCCAGCGAGGCAGTTGCCAAAATTTTCAAGATGGTCGGTTTCACCGAGCGCTACGAGCGTTTCAAAAAGGGCGAAGATTTAGAAACCATCCTCGCCGAAGCCGCAGAAGTGATGGCAAAGTTCAACAGCAATCCCAAAACCTCGCCGGTGCGGCGTGCATAACCTCAAAATGCGGGCTTGTAAAGCCCGCATTCTTGTAACCGCTTAGCGCAGTTGCCTTTGCCTTCAAACCGGAGGGCTGAAGTGAAAGAACTGGTGGAATACATTGCCCGCTCTATTGTGAACGACCCCACACAAGTGCACGTGGCCGAGGTGCGCGGCGGGGCGACCGTGCACCTTGAGTTGCAAGTGGCAAAGGAAGACATGGGGCGGGTAATCGGCAAGCGCGGGCAAGTTGCTTCGGCGATACGCGCCCTGCTTGAGGTCGCCGCCGCCCGCGAAGGCAAACAAGTTACCTTGGACATTGTAGAGCCGCAATGAGCAAACAGCGACGTGTTTTCCGTTCATACCGTTTGCCAAAAAGAGAAGGCTCGCCCGCGGGCGAGCCTTTGTTTTTGGCCGTTGGGCAATTGCGGCGTCCTCACGGCGTCCGCGGCGAAATTCGCATGGAAGTGCTTACCGACTTCCCCGAGCGGCTGACGCCCGGCATGACGGTTTACGTGGGGCCGCGCCGCCTTCCACTCCGCATCAGCCGCGTCCGCTGGCAAAACGAAGTCATGCTGATTTCGTTTGAAGGCTACGAGGACCGCGACCGCGTTGGCCTGCTCCGCAACATGGTGGTTGCCGTGCCTGCCGACCAAGCCCCACCTCTCCCCGAAAACGAGTTTTACTACCACGAGGTATTGGGCTTGCGCGTGGTCACTGATAACGGGCGCGAACTCGGTGAAATCACCGAAATCATGGAAACCGGCGCAAACGATGTGCTTGCGGTCAGGCCAAAGGGCGGCGGCGCGGAAATTTTGTTGCCCGATATTGACGATGTGGTGCTGAAAATTGACACCGAGCGCGGTGTGATGACCGTTCATTTGCTCCCCGGCTTGTTGCCAGAGGAATGATGGCTGCGAGAAAGCGCTTTCCTGCATTGGAAAAGTATCGCGCCGCACTGCTCGCCCACTGGGAAGGGGTTTGCGCCGCGCTGGGGGAGGCATGGGCGCACTTGCCTGCTCAGCGGCGTGAGCGTGCCTCATCCATAATTGCCAAATTGCTGGAATTTGAACGCGCGGAAGTCCTGCCGAGCCTCGCCAAACTGCTCGGGCGGTCACTCCCCTTGCCTGAGCGCGGCGGGCTGGAGGGGTATTGTGCGCTCCGCGCCAGCGAAATTGCCGTGGCGCGCGCGTTGACGCCAGAGGAGTGGTCGTTGCAAGTGCGCCATCCGCGCTTTGGCATTCGCACCACCCAGTGGTGGGTGGAAAGAAGCCTGATTGCCGCCAAAACAGCGCTGGAGCAGTTGCGCGCCCTCGTCGGTTGAGGCACGGCTTGCGCCTGCACTGAAGGCCTTTGAGAAGCGCAAAAACTCGGGGCGGGTTGAACCCCGCCCCGAGAATTTTTACTT
>JALUBW010000110.1:0-2311 GCA_027044735.1 Anaerolineales bacterium | reverse complement strand
GCAAGCAAGTTGCCGCGCGGGTCAAATTCCAGCACCCTGTAGCCTTCGGGATCTCCCACGAACACATTGCCGTCTTTGCTCACACTGAGGTAAGGCTTGTTATCCAGCGACTGGCCGTACCAGCCGTAAATCGGCCATTGGCGCAACGGGGTGAAATTGAGGGCAGAATCAACCATGAAAACTTGCACACGCTGATTCCAAGTATCGGCCACGTAGAGGTTTCCGGCTGCGTCCAAAGCCAAACCCACGGGTTCGTCAAATTGGCCGACCTCGGCGCCGCCGCTTCCATATTGGCCTAATGGCTTGCCGTTTGTGTCAAACACCACGATACGCTTGTTGCCGGTATCGGACACAAACACACGCCCTTGCTTATCAACCACGATGCCGCGCGGCCCCCACAACGAAAGCGGGTCGCCATCGTTACCCATCTTGCCCCACATGGCAACGAATTTGCCGTCCGGCGTGAATTTTTGAATGCGGCTGTTCCAAGTATCGGCCACGTAGACGTAGCCTTTGGGGCCAACCGCCACATCCCAAGGCTCGTTGAAAGTGCCCGGCGGGGCATCGCCGCCGTTTAGCAGGCTGGCAAATTTGCCCCACACGGCCAGCACTTTGCCCTCGGGGCTGAGATGCTGAATGCGGTGGTTGCGCGCGTCGGCCACGTAGATGCTGCCATCGGGCGCAATGGCTATGCCACGCGGCCCTTGGAACTGTCCGGGCTGGGTGCCGGCGCTGCCGATAACCTTATCGGGTTTGAGTTTGATTTCCTTCTTGGCATAAGGATCCTCTTCTTGATTTTCGCCCACCGCCAGCGCCGCACCGTAGTTCCACATTTTGGCGATCACATCCTTGCGGATGTAAAGCCGCATCCGGTCGGACGGTTCCCAGTTCGCCAGCGAAGTATCTTCGCCGGTAACGCGGCCGTAAAGCGTAAAATCGCGGTTGAGCCAAATTTGAAAAATGGCTGCCCGCATGGCCGGGTTGGAGAGGGCATTTTTGATTCGGCTCCAAGTCAGGTTGAAATAGTCCTGATTAGGCCAAACCATGCGGATGTAGTCGTAACGGATGAAAGCGCTGCGCACTATCGGCTCTACTTTGCCGTAGTTTGCGGCGCCAACGATCACGATAGGGTCTTCACGCAGGTTAGCGGTTGGGCTGTTGCCGTAGTAGTGCTGGTTGTAGTAGTTGCGCAAATACCATGTAAAAGGCCAAGCCACGGCATCATCGTATGCCACTTTTATGCCGAGGTCGTCGTGCAGGCGAAGCGAAATTTCGCGCACTTGTGACATAACGGTTTTGACGCCGCGCGCGGAATGGGCATAAACGAGGTATTCGTTGGCTTGGTCGTAGTTGTAGAAGGTGGCCTGAATAGCAGTATGGGTGGTGAACAAGGCCAAAAAGCCGAAAAGGGTGAGCACACCTATGCGGAGCATATCCCGCTCTTTCCAGTTGGAAGAGAGGCGGGCAATGCCAAACCCGCTCAACAGCGCCACAACCAAGCCAACAATGAAGTTGGCAGTATCCTCAAGTTGGAGCAGTTGGTGCCCCATAAACGGCCTGTGGGTGCCGAGCAGACTTCCGGCGACCTCGGCGGCAGAGAGGATGAACACCACCACCAGCCCAACGAGCACCCAGCCGCGGCGACGATTGAATTCGCTCCAATCCACCGCGTCCGCAACTTTGCCCAAAAACCAGCCGGTGAGCAAAATCATAGGCAAAGTTATGTGCACAGTAAGCCACGGCATTTTTTCGCCTGCTATTGTAAAGGCAAGCAGCGAGGTCACGCTCCAATAAGCGAGCAAGCCAAAAACTGGGGCTTTGTATTCGCTTTTGCCCTTTTCGGCACTAATTTCACGCCTTGCCGGGGATTTGCCCTTGAGCAAACGTTTCCACCCTTCCCAAAGCATTGCCACCGTTGCACCAAGGGCTGGCAGGTATTCGTAGATGGGCACTTGAATCAAAATGTAGTAGTACCACGGCTGGTTGCCACGATGCTCGCCTTGCTGTTGAAGCCAGTAGCCAAGAGCACCCACTAACCCGCTGAAAAAGCCTTGACCGTTGGTAAACATAGTGGTCTGAAAGACCACAAAGATGCCGTAAAAGAGGGCCGCTTGCACGAGCCAAGTTTTGAAATCCCACACCCAGCCGAGGAAGAAAGCCAGAGCGGTCAGGGCAATTATGAAAATCGCCGAGTGGAAAATGCCCACGGGCGAGAAATCCATTGCGTTCCAGTGCAAAAGGTGCATTGGCAAGGGCGCCAGTTGGGGCAGCACCAGCGAGAAGAGGAGCAGAGCAAGCACAAAGGCTCTGT
>JALUBW010000109.1 GCA_027044735.1 Anaerolineales bacterium | reverse complement strand
CACAGCCGCTGGACCACCCGGGGTTTTTGCATTATTGGAGGTCCAGCGGCAAAATCGCCCGTTTCCGGGAATTTGACATCCTCCCAATCCCTTGCTACACAATATGTAACGCTCTTTGAGAAAGTAGCGTTTGCAGCCTAACTAAAAGGAATGGAAACTATCTTCACTGGTTGATAAATTCAACTCCATTCAAGTGTTTGCAGCCTAACTAAAAGGAATGGAAACATGCAAAAATTGCAAATTTAGCTGTAGACTCTGCAAAAAGTTTGCAGCCTAACTAAAAGGAATGGAAACAGAATCAACAACTGTCTGCTGGTCTGCAATTTTGCCTTGTTTGCAGCCTAACTAAAAGGAATGGAAACCTTTATGGTGCGCTCAATTTCTTTTGTAAGATCTTTATGTTTGCAGCCTAACTAAAAGGAATGGAAACTTCTATAAGGAGATTACAGAATTCATCATCAGGAAACTTGTTTGCAGCCTAACTAAAAGGAATGGAAACAACCCCATTCCTACGAAACTGGAGATAGGTGCCCTCGTTTGCAGCCTAACTAAAAGGAATGGAAACAGGATTTATTTTCGTAATCCCAGAATAATGGTTACCCCACGGGTTTGCAGCCTAACTAAAAGGAATGGAAACATTTACCTTGACGTAGACAAACTTGAAGTCCTTGACGGTGTTTGCAGCCTAACTAAAAGGAATGGAAACTATTCGTTCGATTCTATAATATCCAACTGTAAGCAGGTTTGCAGCCTAACTAAAAGGAATGGAAACCCACCAAGCGGAAAGGTTTATAGTCGTTGACGGCCACGTTTGCAGCCTAACTAAAAGGAATGGAAACCATAACAAAGTCTTCCTGCGATGCGGATAAGTCTGTGTTTGCAGCCTAACTAAAAGGAATGGAAACTGGGGCTTGCCGAGTTCTCCTTTCTCCTGCGGGACAAATTTGCAGCCTGACTATTAACGGGAGCATTTTTTAGCCGACGCGCTTAATCGATACGGAA
>JALUBW010000108.1:9068-14554 GCA_027044735.1 Anaerolineales bacterium | reverse complement strand
TGCTTCCGAATCAGGGGATGTGGTATATTTGGCCATAGAGGCCTCCTTTCTTTTTGTTTTTTGGGTTGAGGTATACCTCAAAATGAAGGAGGCCTCTACTTTTTGCATCAATTCGCGACTTTGCGAATACCGTGGTTCCATTCACCCACCCCGCTCGGGTAACATTATCATTTGCCAGCCGTTATCCAACCGGCCAAACCACTGTTTGACCGTAAACTGCTTTTTGCTCAGAGAAATTCCATCACCGCTTGACACGCGCCGCGGCACGGGTTAGCATATCCCCGACAAGCCATTTCAGGAGTGCAAATTGCCCAACCAAAGCCCCGTAACATTCTCGGACCGAATGCGCGTGCTTTTCAAAGGCGTGCTTGAGGCCATCGGCGGCTTTTTAAACTCGCACGGCGTTTCGCCGAACACAATGACGCTGATAGGCGTTACCGGCAATGCCGTTGCCGCGGTGCTCCTCGGCTATGGCCGCATCGTGGCTGGCGGGCTGGTGTTCTTGGCAATGGGGTTATTTGACGCCTTAGACGGGACGATGGCGCGCCTGCGCAACAACCCAACCGCGTGGGGCGGCTTTTTAGATTCGGTCTCCGACCGTTACTCCGAACTGGTGGTTTACGGAGGACTGTTGGTATACTATGCCCTACATAACAACTTTTGGGGCGTAGCGTTTGCGTATGGGGCGGCGTCCGGCTCGGTGCTGGTTTCGTATGCGCGGGCACGGGCGGCTTCACTCGGAGCCGAGGTCAAAATTGGCTTGTTCACCCGCCTTGAACGCTTTTTGGTGCTTAGCATCGCACTCGTGCTCAACTATCCCATCACGGGGATGGGCATAATCGCGGTGGGGGCACATTTCACCGCCCTGCAGCGCGTTTTCTTCACCCACAAAATCCTCAAATCGCAAAACAACTGAGGCTCACGGAGAAAATTCATGGCTTTCAAAATTGGCCCGTTGACCATTCACCTTTACGGCATAATCATCATGTTAGGGGCGCTCGCCGCCGCTTGGCTCGCAAGCGTTGAAGCGAAGCGGCGCGGCGAAAATCCGGAGTTGGTTTGGGACATTTTGCTATGGGTGCTCATCGGTGGGGTGATCGGCGCACGCATTTGGCACATCCTCACGCCGCCGGCTTCAATGGTTGCGGAAGGGATAACGACCCGCTATTACCTCACCCACCCCTTAGCCGCAATAGCGATTTGGCGCGGGGGGCTTGGCTTGCCCGGCGCGCTGATGGGCGGATTGTTGGCGTTTTACCTCTTTGCCCGCGCCCGCAAAATCAACTTCGTGCTTTGGCTTGACATAGCCGCGCCCGCGATAGCCCTCGCCCAATCCATTGGGCGCTGGGGCAACTACGTAAACCAAGAACTTTACGGCGCTCCCACCAACCTCCCGTGGGCGATTTACATTGACCCTGAGCACCGCTTGCCCAAATTTGCCGACAAAGCCTACTACCACCCGCTGTTTTTTTATGAGTCGGTTTGGGATTTGCTCAACATGGCGCTTTTGCTCTACTTGGCGCGCAAGCACGGGGATAAACTTTTCACCGGCGACCTCTTTTTGATTTACCTGATGGTCTATTCGTTCGGGCGCTTTATGCTGGAATTTATCCGCTTAGACCGTCCGACTTTCGGTAGTTTTGATGTGAACCAAGTGTTGATGGGAATTGTCGCAGTCGGCTCAGCCGCGGCGTTGATTTGGCGGCACCGCAACGGCGCTCCCGCGCCTCAACGCCCCAAACGCCGCCGCCGATAGCCTCCTAACCTTCCCTACCCACCTAACTTCCTAATGCATAATCAACCTTGATAGTTGGTTTAGGCCTTTTGCAACTTAGCGCCCAAATTTTTGATCTCTCCCTACCCCCGCTCCGGCGAGGCTTCGCCTTCGCTCAGCCTGCCGGAGCCGCCCCCTTCCCTCCCTTAGTAAGGGAGGGAAGGGGGCAGATGAGCCGAGCGTTAGCGAGGCTCGTCGGGGGATGGGTGAGATCTTGCCACAAGCGCGATAGATCGCACCTTTTGCAATAACTAAAATCTTGTTTGAAAATGTACTAACCTGCGTTACCTTGCTCCTCCGCCGCTTCCTCCCCCTCCTCATAGGCGTTTTGTTCCTCACGGCGTTTGCGTCGTGCGCCGCGCCGCCGTCCACTGCCGCGCCTACGCCCGCCGCGGCAACGGCTACCCCATCGCCCACGAGCGCCCCTGCCCATCCCAGCCCCACCGCCGCGCCGACCATCCCCTGCCACGCGTCGCCGCGCGGTGTCTCTGCCCGCCGGGAGGCAATGGAATACCTCAAGCCATACGACCACATCCGCGGCGACCCAAACCGTGCCTCCGTCTTCCTTGTGGTTTACAGCGACTTCCAATGCACACTTTGCGCCCGCCTCGCCCCCAACCTCAAAGCTGTGTGGGAGGCGCACTCGCAGAACGTCGTGCTGGTTTTCCGCCACTTCCCGCTGATAAACCTGCACGACAAAGCGGCGCTGGCGGCTCAAGCGTCCGAAGTCGCGGCGCGGCAGGGCAAATTCTGGGAAATGCACGACCTGCTCTTCTCCGAGCAGACCAAATGGGTGGGGATGGACGGCAAGGCGTTCATGCAATACCTTCAAAACGCCGCGCGCCGCCTCGGTTTGGATGTGGAGCGGTTCAACCGCGACCTCAATTCCCCCGAAATTCGCGAACTCGTGCAACGCGCATGGCAAAACGGCATCAACCACAACCTCCCCACCGTGCCCTTGCTCTACATCAACGGCAAAATTTATGAAGGCCCGGCGGATTTCAAAAATTTAGACTCCGTGGTGCGCCTGCAAATGCTCATACAGCGGCAATATCACACCTGCCCGCCGCTTGTCGTAAGCCCCGACGAAACCGTAACCGCCACGCTGCTTACCACCGCCGGACGGATTGAGGTCGCCCTTTTCCCGAAACAAGCGCCCAACGCTGTCAATAGTTTTGTCTTTTTAGCCGAGCATGGCTGGTATGATGACAACCCCATACTGCCCGACAATGAGGGGCGCTGGGTGCGCACGGGCGACCCTTCGGGGACGGGCTACGGCAATGCGGGATACACTTTCGCTGTGGAGACTGCGCCAAGCCTGAAATTTGACCGCGCGGGCAGAATTGCCCTCTACAACTCCGGCGGCGACACCAACAGCAGTCAATTCTTCATTGCCCTGCGCCCGCTTCCCGACCTTGACGGGCACTTCACCATCTTCGGGCAAGTCATCGGGGGAATGGATGTGGCGCAATCGCTCACCCCAACCGACCGCCTGCTGAGCGTGCAAATCCACCGCGGCGGGAAATAGCCTGTGCTATAATCCGCCGCGTCCCATAACTCCTAATTCCTCATCCCTAATGCACAATCAACCCTACTAATCGGTTTAGACCTTTTGCAATTTAGCGCCCAAATTTTTGATCTCTCCCTACCCCCGCTACGGCGACGCTATCGCTTCACCGTAGCCGCCCCCTTCCCTCCCTTACTTGTAGTTTCACAAATAAGCCCGACAAAAAGGAAGTCGCCGCAGGGCGACTTCGCAAGCGGTAGGTGCAGTTTCAACTGCCGCCGTTTGAGCCCGGCGACTGAAGTCACGGGCTACAAAAGGGGCGAAGTCCGCCTGCGCGGACTTCCAGGCCGCTCCGGAAAGCCCCGACAAGCCTTTCCGGGTACATCCAGGGATTGTCAAAATAATTTGGAAATGTGCAACTAAAGGAGGGAAGGGGGCAGATGAGCCGAGCGTTAGCGAGGCTCAGCGGGGGATGGGTGAGATCTTGCCACAAGCGCGACAGATCGCGCCTTTTGCAATAACTGAAATCTTGCTTGAAAATCTAACAATTCCCGAGGCTCCCATGCGCTGGCTAAATTTGCTTATTGACATTTTCCTCCATCTGGATAAGCACCTTTCCACAGTGCTCCAGATGTTTGGGTTTTGGACTTACGCGTTGCTGTTTTTCGTGATTTTCATGGAAACCGGCTTTGTGGTGACGCCTTTTTTGCCCGGCGATTCGTTGTTGTTTGCCGCGGGCACGTTCGCGGCTTTGGGCGATTTGAATGTGTGGCTGGTCTGGCTGGTGATGGCGGCGGGCGCAATTTTGGGCGACACCGCTAATTACTGGATCGGGCATTTCATCGGACCGCGTGCCTTTTCGGGCGAAATCAAGTACCTCAAAAAAGAACACCTTGACCGCACACATGAGTTTTATGAAAAGCACGGCGGCTTGGCAATCGTGCTGGGGCGCTTCATCCCCATCATCCGCACTTTTGTACCGTTTGTGGCGGGCATCGGTGCGATGACTTACAGCCATTTCATCACCTACAACATCGTTGGCGGGCTTGCGTGGGTAACGCTTTTCCTCTTTGCCGGATACTTTTTCGGCAACATCCCCGTAGTCAAGGCAAACTTCAGTTTGGCAATCATCGGCATCATCATAATCTCGGTGTTACCGGCGGGATGGGAATACCTGAAAGCCCGCCGAGCGTCCCGCCGCGCGCCGGCAGGTGAATGAAAGGGGTGCCGTCATGGCAGAATCAAT
The DNA here is from genome assembly GCA_027044735.1 of Anaerolineales bacterium. GTDB lineage: Bacteria > Chloroflexota > Anaerolineae > Anaerolineales > DRMV01 > JALUBW01. The sequence continues at coordinate 10,027 of JALUBW010000108.1, read as the reverse complement.
CCCTCCGCTGGTGAAGCCGCCCGTTGCGCTGATTGTGGGCGCTTCATCGGGCATTGGCGCGGCGCTGGCAAAGCGCCTGAGCGCCGATGGTTACCGCGTGGTTTTGCTTGCGCGCAGGTCTGACCTCATCCAAAAACTCGCCGATGAGATAAACGCCCTGCACGGCGAAAACTGGGCGCGCTTTTACCGGCACGACGTTACCGATTACGACGCCGTGCCCGAACTTTTTCAGCGCATCATCGCCGAAACCGGCGGTGTGGACGCAGTGATTTACGCTGCGGGCGTGCTCGTGCCCGTTGCTGAGGACGAGTACGACTTTGCCAAAGAGCGCCCCATGCTGGAAGTGAACCTGCTGGGAGCGGTAGCGTGGCTTGACCAAGCCGCCGCCTATTTCCACACCATGCGGCAGGGGCACATTGTCGGGATTTCATCGGTGGCGGGCGATCGCGGGCGCGTCAAAAATCCGGTTTACCAAGCCTCAAAGGCAGGGCTGAGCAACTACTTGGAATCGCTCCGCAACCGGCTGGCGCGCCGCGGCGTGCATGTCCTCACCGTCAAGCCCGGCTTTGTGGATACCGACATGCTCAAACTGGCGGGCGGCGGCAAGTTTTGGGTAATTTCGCCTGAGCAAGCAGCAGACGACATTGCGCGCGCCATCCGCCGCCACAAAACCGAAATTTACACCCCTGCCCGCTGGCGCTGGCCCATGCTCATCATCCGCCACATCCCCGGCTTCATCTTCAGGCGGTTGAAGGTGTGAATTTGTAAGTCGTGGGTCGTTGGGGCGTTGAGTCGTAGGTGGAACAGAAAAACCACAGAAAACACAGAAATTTGCAGAGAACACAGAAAACTTTTCTCTGCGCCTTTGCATTTCCTTGCGTCCTTTGCGTCTCTCTGCGCCTCTGCGTTTACCCTTGGCGGCCTTGGCGTTACATCCACCGATTGACACAGATTTGCAC
>JALUBW010000108.1:0-8968 GCA_027044735.1 Anaerolineales bacterium | reverse complement strand
TCAATCCAAGCGATGAAGTGCTCGGTTGTGTTAGGATGCGGTATGTCCTTGCCTACGCTCACGCTAACCTGAAACGGCTCGTTGGCTTTCACCACGTCCGGGCATTCAATAACCGGTGCGTGCTTTTCTTTCTTCCAATCTGCGGTCTGTATCGCTTCTGCTAATTTCATGGCATACCTCCTCCGTGTGAAATGGGACAAAGGCTTTCAGACGAAATTATACATGAAAACCTCTCCCCGCGGGCGTGTAGGAGCGTTTACTCATCGGTTACTAATTTGAACTGTGCCTTGCCATCCACCCGAAAAGATGGTAAAAGAGAGCACTCTAATTTCAAGCACAATGCCATGACACCAAAAGTATCGGTCATCGTGCCATGTTACAATGAACAAGCCACCATCGGCTTGCTGCTGGACGCGCTTTACGCGCAGACCTTTCCGCGCTCGGAAATGGAAGTAATCATTGCCGATGGGTTTTCCACCGACAACACCCGCGCCGTGATAGCGGAATGGACGCGCGAGCATCCTGACTTGGCCGTGCGGGTGGTGGATAACCCCCGCCGCATAATTCCGGCAGGGCTGAACCGCGCCATCGCTGCGGCGCGCGGCGAATTCATTGTCCGCTTGGACGCCCATTCTGTGCCTGCGCCCGACTACATTGAGCGGAGCGTGGCCGCGCTGGAACAGGGCTTGGGCGCGAATGTGGGCGGCGTGTGGGAAATAACGCCAAGCGGCAAAGGTTGGATTGCGCGCAGCATTGCTGCTGCCGCCTCGCACCCCCTCGGCGTGGGCGATGCCCGCTACCGCTACGCTTCCTCCGCCGGGGAAGTTGACACCGTGCCCTTTGGCGCGTTCCGCCGCTCGCTGATTGAGCAGATCGGCAAGTTTGACGAATCGTTGCTCGCCAATGAAGATTACGAATTCAATGTGCGCGTGCGCGCCGCTGGCGGCAAAGTGTGGTTAGACCCCGCTATCCGTTCACGCTACTTTGCCCGCCCCACGCTCGCCGCCCTTGCCAAGCAGTACTGGCGCTATGGCTTTTGGAAAGCGAAAATGCTCCGCCGTTACCCTAAAACCATACGATGGCGACAGGCATTGCCGCCGCTGTTTGTGCTGGCGCTTTTAGCCCTGCCGGTAATCGGCGTGTTTTGGAGACCTGCGCTGTGGCTTTGGGCGGCGCAGGTGGTGATTTACGCGCTGGCCTTAGCCCTCGCAGGCCTGCAAATTGCTCTCAAACGCCGTGATTGGGCGCTGGCAATCGGCGCACCGCTTGCCATTGCCACCATGCACCTTTCTTGGGGAAGCGGAGTGCTCGTCGGTTTGTTTATCCCCTCTCCTGCCTCACAAAATTCCTCTTCTGCGGCTTGAAGTTTCCCAATGTCTGCCAAATTTGTTCACCGTAACTCCACTTGGCGCTTGCGCCCGGGCGAAAAACGCACCATTTTGCTCATGGGCGATATTATGGCCGCGCTTGCCGCGTGGGGGGTGGCCGCTTACGCGTGGTGGGTGAGCGACCATCCGTGGAACACCTTGCCCGGCCGCGGCTTTTTTACCGATATTCCTTTTTGGTTTTACCTTTTGCCGTTGTTTTGGCTGCTTTTGTTGATTGAATTGTACGACATCCGCAAGGCAAGCAGGTGGGATGCCACGCTAAAAGGCGTTTTCACCGCTGCAACGGCTGGCTTAGGGCTCTATTTGCTGGTGTATTTCACCTCTCCGCCGTGGTCGCTCCCGCGGAAGGGGGTGGCCGTTTTTGTGATTGCCGCGACGGCTTTCACTCTGCTCTGGCGCTACATCTTCATCCGCGTTTTCATCAGCGCGCGCTTCATGCGTCGTGTGCTCATAGTGGGTGCGGGGAAGGCGGGCACTGCCATCGTGAACGTCATTGACAGCCTCTGGCCGCCTCCGTTCTTTGTTGTGGGCTTGATTGATGATGATCCACAAAAAATTGGCACCAAGATCAACAATCACCTTGTGCTTGGTTCAAGCAAAGACCTGCCGGAAATTGTGCAGGAAGAAGCCGTTTCGGACATCATCGTTGCCATCAGCGGCCAAATGCACCCTCGCACCTTCCAAGCAATTTTGGATGCGCAGGAAAGCGGCGTGGAAATTTCCACGATGGCGGCGGTGTATGAGGAATTGCTCGGTAGGTTGCCAATCCATCATCTTGATGCAGATTGGCTGATCCGCTCGTTTGTAGATGAGGTGCGCGTAAGCACTTTCTACCGCTGGGGGAAGCGTGCTTTGGACATAGTCGGCGGGGCAATCGGTGTTGCGCTTTTGGTGCTGATAGCGCCATTCCTTTCATTGGCAATTGTGCTTGAAAGCCGCGGGCCGGTGATTTTCTCGCAGCCGCGCGCCGGCCGCGGCGGCCAGCCGTTCCGTATTTACAAGTTCCGCACCATGCGCCCGGCCCCGCCTGAGCACGAGCAGGGCAAGTGGGCAGACGACGACGAGCACCGCATTACCCGCATTGGGCGGATTTTGCGCAAGACCCACCTTGACGAGTTCCCGCAGTTCATCAACGTGCTCCGCGGCGAAATGAGCCTTGTCGGGCCGCGCCCTGAACAGCCCGCGCTCATCGCCAAACTTGAAAAGGAAATTCCGTTTTACCGCGCTCGCCTGCTGGTCAAGCCCGGCCTTACCGGTTGGGCGCAAATCAACCTTGGCTACGTGGCCTCGGTGCACGAAACCGAAATCAAACTTGAATACGATCTTTACTACATCCGCCACCGCAACCTGCTGTTTGATATTTTCATCATTTTGCGAACCTTTGGCGCGGTTTTGGGAGGTAAGGGACGCTGATGCAGAAGGCTTTGGTAACCGGCGGTGCGGGCTTTATCGGCTCGCACATTGTGCGCGCCCTGCTGAACGATGGCTGGAGCGTGCGTGTTTTGGATGACTTTTCCACCGGCAAGGTAGAAAACTTGGCTGAAATCCGCTCGCCGCGGCTTGAGGTGCTTGAGGGCGACCTGCGCTCTCCCGAAACAGTAGCCGAAGCCGTGCGCGGTGTTGATGTGATTTTCCACGAAGCGGCTTTTGTCTCGGTTCCGGCTTCAATGGAAGACCCGCTGACCTGCCACGAGGTAAACGACCGCGGCACGGCGCTTTTGCTGGAGACGGCGCGTCGCGCCAGCGTGCAAAAGGTGGTCATTGCTTCCAGCGCTGCGGTGTACGGCGATTCCACCGATTTTCCCCTGCGCGAGTATTTGCCGACGCGCCCGCTTTCGCCCTACGCTGCAACCAAAGCGGCAACTGAAATTTACGCCCGCCTTTACACCGCTGCGTTTGGTTTGCCGGTGGCCGCGCTGCGCTATTTCAATGTGTATGGGCCGCGCCAGCGCCCCGATAGCCCCTACGCCGCGGCAATCCCCATTTTCACGCGGCGGATGCTGAACGGAGAGCCGCCGATTGTGTTCGGCGATGGCGGTCAGCGGCGCGATTTTATCTTTGTGGGCGATGTGGCGCGCGCCAATTTGCTTGCCGCCCAATCCTCAGCCGCCGACGGCGAGACGCTCAACATCTGCACCGGGCGCGAGGTCTCATTGCTTGAACTGATTGCCGCGCTGAAGAAATCAATCCCCGACGCGCCGCCGCCGCAGTTTGCGCCGCCGCGCCCGGGCGATATTTACCGCTCGGTTGGCGACCCTTCCAAAGCCGCCGAACTGCTCGGCTTCCGCGCCCAAACCCCGCTGGAGGAAGGTTTGGCGGCGGTGGTGGATTGGATGCGCTCCGCAATGGAGGCGCGATGAGCCTCGTTTCAGCCGCCGAATGGCGCGAATTCCTTTCCCGCCATCCCGAAGCGCACATCCTTCAGACCGCCGAGTGGGGCGAGTTGAAAGCCGCGTTTGGCTGGAGCGCCGAGCGGGTAGTTGTAGGCGAAGCGGGGGCGCAGGTGCTCTTTCGCCCGCTGGCGGGCGGTTTCACGTTTGCCTACATCCCCAAAGCGCCGGTGGGCGACCGCGCGGCTTGGGATGCGCTCTTTGCCGAAATTGACGCCCTTTGCCGCCGCCGAAGGGCAATTTTCCTCAAAGTTGAGCCCGATTTGTGGGAGGAAGACAGCGTCAGCCCGCCCGCGGGCTTCATCCCCTCAGAGCACGCAATTCAGCCCCGCCGCACGCTGGTGGTTTCGCTGGAAGGGAGCGAGGATGAAATTCTGGCGCGCATGAAGCAGAAAACGCGCTACAACATCCGCTTGGCGGCGCGCAAGGGCGTGACCGTCCGCCAATGGGATGACTTGGATGGCTTTTACCGTCTAATGGAAGAAACGGGCAGGCGAGATGGGTTTGGCGTGCACGCGGTGGAATACTACCGGATGGCGTATGAGTTGTTTGCGCCGCGGGGCGAGGCGGCAATGTTGGTTGCCGAGTTTGAAGGCGAGCCGCTGGCGGCGCTGATGGTTTTTGCCCGCGGCCGCCGCGCTTGGTATTTTTACGGCGCTTCCACCGGCAAACACCGCAACAAAATGCCCACCTACCTTCTGCAATGGGAGGCGATGAGGTGGGCGCGGGCGCGCTCTTGCACCTCATACGACCTGTGGGGCGTGCCCGACGCGCCGCTTGAACGGCTTGAAGCCGAGTTTACCGAGCGCCGCGATGGGCTTTGGGGCGTTTACCGCTTCAAGCGCGGCTTTGGGGGCGTGCTCCGCCGTTCCCCCGTGTGGGATAAGCCCTACAATCGGATTGGTTATTGGCTTTATCAGCGCTGGATGGGGAAGGGGTGAGATGGACAGAGGACGATGCCCGGTGCCCGGTGCCCAGTGCCCAGTGTCCAGTGCGAAGCAATCCCATTTTCGGTTGCAGGAGCCTGCTCCGGTGGCTATGGCGCTTCGCAGGGACGCATATAGCGCCAACTATCCTCCAAAATAGCGCATAACAACCCAAGGGGTGAGCCAAGTTTCCAGCACGGCGGCCACGGCCAGCATGGGAATTACCCACGCCAGCCCTATGCGCAGCCAGCGCGCCAGAGCATGCACCCATACCTCGCCGAGCCGTTCCCCGGGTGACGGGGCGATTAGCGAGGCGCTCATTTGCAGCGTGGCCGCGGTGTAGAGCGCAATTGCCGGAATTTCTACAATGCCGTGCGGCAAAATGAAAAACGCGAGCATTGCCCACGGCGACATCAGGCCGCTTTTGCTCACAAAAACCATGCCGCCGCCGATGATGCCAAATGGGAGCATGGCGATGAGCACCCCGCCGACCCCGAGCGTGAGCAGGGCCGCCGCGCTCGCTACCGTGAGCGTGAGGACGTTATGAAGCCAAATGGCGAATGCCGCGCGCCAATTCATCAAAGGCACGTGGATGAGCGGCATGGGGCTTGTGAGCGCTTTGTGTAGGTCGGCGATTTGCGCCTGCTGAGCAAGTGATTGGGGGAGATAGCGCTCCGCCAACCATCCTCCCAGCGCCCCCGCGGCCGCTAAAAGCAACAGCGAGCCGAGAAAGACCCATCGCAGTTCGTACAGGTCGTTTCTTATCACGCCAAGCCATTCCCGCAGGCTGTGCGCTCCTCCCCTAAAGCCATCCCAAAACGCTTTCCAAAGCCAGCGCAGGTTGAGTTCGTCTATTTCCCTGCCGAGCAGGTCTTCGCGGTTGAAGTGCGCTATTCCCAAGCGCGCCGCAATCACGGAAAGCATTGCCACCACCGCCGCTGTTGCCCATAGCACCCCGTATTTTTGCCAAAACATGTTCAGGCTTTCCCACTGCAACAGCAGCGCAACCGGTACGATGATGAGCGAAGCCAGCAGGTTGGCCGAGCGCACCGAGGTGGCTTGGGTAGAAATCACCACCGCGCCGCTCACCATCAGCACGGCTTGCAGGCCGGTCAGCAAGAAAACCAACAGCATCGTCAGAAATGGCGGTGACCAATGCACGGCCTTCCACAGCCCCACGAGGTAAACCACTATGCCGATGTAACTGACGGTTACCGGTAAAAAAAGCACTGCGAGCAGTTTGCCGAGGTAAAGTTGGGCGTCGTCAAGCGGGGCGGCCAAAAGCGGCTCAATTGTGCGGCGCTCGCGCTCGCCTGCAAAACTTTCTAACGCCACCACCAGCGAAATGGACGAAGGGAAAAAGCCCACCACCATCATCAGAAAGGGGTACATCCGCTCGCCGATGATTTCAGCCCCAAATTTTTGCACGTAGTTCACCATCGCGTTGGCTGTGAGCGTCATCAGCAGGGGGAAGAAAAGCGTCATTCCCACAATCGGCAGCACAATTCGCCAATCGCGCAGTTGGTCGCGCACTTCGCGGCGGGCTATCAGCAAAACCTGACGCCACCATTCACTCATGTTGCATCACCTTGAGATACACTTTTTCCAAACTGCGGGGAAGTTCGCGCAAGTAAACCAGTTTGAGGCCGCTTTGCACAAGCGCTTGCGCGACGAGCGGGTTGTAATGCCGCCAATCCGGCGAGCGGAAGCGAAGGATGTTGCCTACGGCCTGCAGCACTTCCACTTGCTGGGGAAGTGGCGGCAGGTTGCGGATGGGCTCTCTTGTGGCGGCTTCGTAAATGGGCAGCCCCAGCCAATGGTCTTTTAGTTGACGGGGAGTGCCCGTGGCGATAATTTTGCCGGCGCGCATAATCGCAATGCGGTCAGCAAGGCTTTCTGCTTCTGCCAAATTGTGGGTGCAGAGCAGCACTGCCCTTTCTCGGGAACGAAGCCCTGCGATTGCCTCGCGCACCAGCCGCGCGCTTTCGGGGTCCATTGCCGAAGTTGGCTCATCCAACAGCAGCACCGGCGGCTCGTGGATGAGGGCGCGCGCCAATGCAAGTTTTTGCCGCATGCCTTTGGAAAAATTCGTAATGCGCTGTTTGCGAAACTCCCAAAGCCCAAAATAGCGCATCCAGCGCTCAATTCGCTCGGAGCGGTTTTTCTCGTTTATGCCGTAAATGCGGGCGAAAAAGTCCAGATATTCCTCGGCGGGCATGCGGCGATACAAGCCGTGCTGCTCGGTGAGCACACCGACGTGGGCGCGCACTGCTTTGCCTTGCGTGAGCGTGTTGAAACCGGCGACCCAAGCCTCGCCGCGGCTCGGCCTGAGCAGCGAAACCAGCATCCGCACGGAGGTGGTTTTGCCCGCGCCGTTGGGGCCGAGCACAGCCACGACTTCGCCGGCGCGCACGCTGAGGGTGAAGTCGCTCACTGCCCAAAAGCCGTCAAATTGCTTGGCGAGGTGGGTTGCTCGCAGCATGGTTTGCGTTTACCTGTGGTTGGGGGTGGGTTGAATGGCATACTCTGCTATTTCACACAGCGGGCACGGGGAGCACGGAGTATTTTCGCTCCAAGCCATTTGTGTTCTATGTGTAGGGAAATGGGCGTTTTGTCAGTCAAGCAAAGTTTTGGGAGGGGGTTAGAACTCCACGTAGTTTTCCACTTCAAACAAGAAAATTGTTGCGCCGCCGACCGGCACGGGTTTGGGGCGCCCGAGCGGGAAAATTCTTCCGGCGGAGGCGACAAATTCCACGCGGCGGCGGCAACTGGCCCGCAGCGCCGCGACCACATTCTCAATTTGCCCCTCGGGCACGCCTATCAGCAGGGTCACGTTTGATTTTCGCAAAAAGCCGCCGCTGCTCACAATTGGCACAAGTGGCACGCCGAGTTTGCCGAGAGCGTCGGCAGCGTTTTCCAAATCGCTCTCTTGCACAATGGCAATTGTGAGGTGGGTGATGGGCGGCTCGTCGGGCGAGCGGCGCAAGAGCAACCCCGGCCACGGCGGAAGGCGGTCGCTGAGGGCGGCGTCAACCTCTGCCGCGAGTTCGGAATACACCTCTTCGCTCAATACGCCCGCCGAAAGTAATTCGCGGAGAGCGGCGCGCTGCGCGCGCAGGGATTCAAGCCGCGCCTTGTGCAGTTCTTCCATTTGCAAAGCCGGATGGGCGCTCAGCAGTTCCGTCACCGAGCGCTGCAGTTGCCTGCTGCGGTGTTCCAAAATCGGCTGGAGTACTTTCCATGTGTAGGCCGAAATCAACCCTTCCTTGAAAGCCTTTTCTAAGTGTTGATAACCGGCGCGGGCGGCAACGGCGCGCGCGTGCCGCCGCTCGTATTCTTCTTTGTATTCGTCCCTCGGCGTGAGGTTCAGCCATTTCAACACTAACGGCATTGAGCCGCCTTCAACCAGCAAAGTGAAAAGCACTACCCCAAAAGCCATGACTTGAATTTGCTCGCGCGCCGCTCCCAGCGTTGCCGGAAGCCCAACGGCTAATGCCAGCGAAACTGCACCGCGCATCCCTCCCCAGTAAAGCACGTGTTGCCAGCGGAAGGGGATTTTTTCGCCCACCCAACTCAGCCCGTACACTTCCACAAAGCGCGCCACCAAAACCGCCGCCACTGCCCAGATGACGGCGTACCAGTGGTCCAGCAAGGCGTGTGGGCGCAATTGCAAGCCTATCAGCAGAAAGATGAACGAGTTTGCCAAAAAGGCGGCAAATTCCCAAAAATTGGCGACCACAATGCGCGTGGTGGGCGACATTTGACGGGTGCCAAAGCCGCCTGCCACAAGCCCCGCCGCCACAACCGAAAGCACGCCGCTCACATGAAATTGCTCTGCCAGCAGAAAAGCGCCGTATGCCAAAACAGCAGTGAGCGCGGTTTCCAGCAGGTAATCATCCAGCCGCTGGATGATTACCGAAGCGAGCAAGCCCAGCACCGCGCCAACCAGCAAGCCGCCGCCCGCGACGCGAGTGAAATCCACCGCTCCTTGCATGAGCGAATAGTGCCCGGTGAGCGCCGCAGCAAGCAAAAGTTTGAACGCCACAATGCCCGTGCCGTCGTTGAACAGGCTTTCACCTTCAAGCAACACCCGCAGGCGCTTGGGCGCGCCCAATGAGCGGAAAAGGGCAACCGCGGCGACAGGGTCGGTCGGCGAAATCAGTGCCCCAAACACCAGCGCCAACTCCAAGGGCATACCTAACGCCCAATGCACCACATAGCCCACAATCACGGTGGCAATCACAACGCCCACAACCGCCAGCGT
>JALUBW010000107.1 GCA_027044735.1 Anaerolineales bacterium | reverse complement strand
TGGAAGACGGAGCGGTGGCATTGGTCTACCTTTCCACTAACATTGTGCCCAAGCACCGGGCCGAGCGGTTAGATTTCCTGAAAGCATGGCTGAAGGCTGGCCGCCGAGCAGTGGTGGTAGCCACTCAGGTGGTGGAGGCCGGGGTGGATCTGGACTTCCCGGTGGTGGTGCGGGATCTGGCGCCGCTGGATGCCATCATTCAGGCCGCGGGTCGGTGCAATCGGGAAGGCGACCGGGCCACGGGACAGGTGCTGGTGCGGCAATTGGAGAATTCCGGCGCGGGCCGAGTTTACGGCGCGGTGCACATGCAGCAAGCCAAGGAACTGCTGAAAGGCGTTGACCGCCTGCCTGAACCCGCGTATGCACAGTTGGTAGAACGCTACTTCCAGCAGGTGCGGGAACTCAAGTCACAGGATGAAAGCCGAAACCTATGGCAGGCTTACCTGCAGTTGCGCTACGACGGCAAAAACTGCGGTGATGCGCCCTGCTTGAGCAACTTCCACTTGATTGAGGAAATGCCCACTGTGCCTGTTTTCGTATCTTTGGATAAATACGACCAGTGGTGGTTGCAAGAGATTTTCACCCCCCTCGTGCTAAAAGCCCGCGACTGGAAATGCCGCCAAGAGGCTTACCTGCTGCTCCGCCGCCATCTCCACGAGCGTTTATTGCAGGTACCGGAGTTTCGCGCCAAGAAGAATCCACCACCGCTGTGGGAAAATAGCCGGACGCTGCGATGGGTTCCTCATACCCAATTGGGCGAGTTCTACGACTTGGAGACAGGGTTTAAGTGGAGCAAAGAAGATTTGGACAAAGCGTGGATTGTGTAGGAGGTTTCCCATGACCGAACAACCCTGGTACGACGAAGAAAAGGCTACTGAAGTGGTGCTGGCCCTGTTGTATTTGAACCTGTGGCTGGACGGCAAACCGCCCCTGGCGTCCTGCCGGGCCTGGAAGGGCTTGCCGTGGGACGAACTCGCACGGTTGCACGAAAAGGGCTACATCAGCA
>JALUBW010000106.1 GCA_027044735.1 Anaerolineales bacterium | reverse complement strand
TTAGGTGAATGAGTTGCTTAGGGGAAGTGCCAGACTTGGAAAGCAAATCTATTTCGTTGGGGATATTTGGCGTGTGAAGGGCATTGCTCAGCCTTTGCTTGATGCTGCCTGCGCCTATGGCAGGCAGACACAAAGGCGCTTGCCTCCAGTCGTTCAAAAGCATGGCTTTGCCCCATGCAGCATTTTGCATTAGGTCACAAGGTGGTACTTGTGCCAAAATCCAATTGGCTATGTGCGCGGAATTTGCGCTCAGGTTGCGCTTTATTGGGCGTAAATCGGCTATGAGGCGCGGCTGGGAATCGGGAGCGAGCCACCATTTTTCCCATTGGTCAATCAGGTTGTTGGTGGTGTTTTCCAAAAGCCGCGGGGGAAGCACGTAGGCCATTAGGGTTTTCCAGCGTTTGTGGTCAAATTCGGCCAGCACGCGCCAAAACCAGACGGCCGAGTTGCTGCTTGGCAGGGAACGGGCTTCGGACGCGGCAAAATCTTTGCCAGCATCTGCGAGCGCATCGCTATTGCTCAGCCAGTACTGATGGACGGCGCTTTTGAGCGCGGTGGGCGATTCCAGCGCCGCTGTGGTATTCCATCCAATCGCGAGCAACGGCGCAATTAGAGCGACCGCGCTCAGGGTCAGAAAGCCTAAGAATTTCATCTTTGCGCCTCCGCTCTTGCCGTGCTCGGTTCGGCGGCGGGGCTTGTGCTGGCAAGGTACATACCGGCAAGGAGCATAGCCCCGCCGAGCACAAACCATACCGTCAGCCGCTCACCGAGGAAAAGCACGCTTATCAGCGTGCCGACCAGCGGTTGAGCAAAGAAAGTGAGAGCCGCCGCGCCGGTTTCCAAGTGCGTGAAGGCGTAATTCCACAAAAACATCGCGAGCGCGGTGGCAAAAATTGCCACGTAGAGCACGCCCCAAACCGTCCCCCAAGAGAGGTCAGCCCAGCGCACGCCGTCTAACTGCAAAAGCGCCAGCGGCGCGACCACCGGCAGGCCGCCCGCCATTGAAACCAC
>JALUBW010000105.1 GCA_027044735.1 Anaerolineales bacterium | reverse complement strand
GCCGTGGCACTAAAAGGGATGGGCTTCATTTCCCCGGCAGGAGCACCAAAAGAGCGGCAAAAAGCAAGCAAGCCGTTGCCAAAGCAAAAGCAAGGCCGATGAAAAGCAAAGAGCCGCCGCGCATTTCGCGTTCCAGCACTGCATCGGCAGGATTGTCGGGGTTGTAGTACACCGTCACCGTCGCACCAACCGGATAGCGCTCAAGCACCTTTTCAGCCCCCGCGCGGCTACTAAAACCCTTAGACGCCCCAAACGCTATGCGCCCGCCGGTATAGGTCGTGCCCATCACCGAATACTCGTACTGCACCTTGGGGAAATAAGAAGTCCGCTCCACCCACAGCCGCGCCCCTGCCACTTTTGCCGCTGAGCGGGCTGGTGATGATACCTACGTCCTTGCCCACCGCCACGCCCACGCCCTTCACCATCCTCAGTGGCCCACCCACCGCAAGCACCCGTGGCGCCGGGCGGCGGCGCGGTGGTGGTAGACCACACCGAGCAACGCACCACCTCACCGGCTGAAGCCCCCAGCCTTCCCTTAGGCAACCTGCCCATGTGGGGCGGGGCAGTGGCCGCCTTTCTCGTAGCCTGGCTTGACCTCTTCATCCGCCTCCAACGCTGCATCCCAAGTCTATACCCACGCCACCAAAGCCTTGCCCTATTCCAGGACAATGTTTTCTTCTTCGGGCCAGAGTGTATCAACCTGTTTCTGACCATTCCGAATGACGAGCAGGTAAAATATATAAACCCCGTAATTGTGCTGCTGGAAAGGCCGTATGAGCAGGCGTGAGTATACTTTTCATATCATCAGCCGTGATGTGTCCTTCACCCCGGAACGTCTGCGGGAAGTACTGGCGCTGCCCACCCTGCGACGTATTCTGTTCCCAGCGGAGCTGCCGGTGGCGCCCGGCCAATCGGTCATCCTGCAGGACCCGGAGGATTTCCATCCGGACATTATTCCCAAAGAGTTCCGGGATGAAAAGGAGATTTCGCTTATTTTGTACACGCCTTCCGACATACGCTTTAAGGCCACGGTTCAGCTGCAGGCCAAAGGCGCTTGCCAGTTCGGCCATCTGTTTTTGCTGGACTTCCGGCGGGAGGACGCAGAACAGGGCCCGCTGAGCGTGCAGGTACTCAAGCAACTCATCCTGGAGATCGCGCCTTTGGTGCGAGGCATGCGCATTAGAGTTTATCATACTTACGACGAGCCTATCCATTACCCTGATGGCAGAATGACCTTTCGTCGCCCGCGCGTCCTTTGCAAGGTTCCTTTAGAACTACAATGGTTCACGTATTATGCGCCCTGGGACCTGGCCATTATTGGGCGGGAGCGGTTTGAGCGCCTGCGCACGTGTTACGAAAAAGTGGAGTTCATGGGCGGCATCCTGGTGATTTTGCAGGAAGAGCCCATGGACAAGCGCAACCCAGAGCACATCAGGCGGCGCAAGCGGGCGGAAAAGGAGTTGGGCTTGGACCAACTGCCGGCCACCTCGGGCGGGTAAGGCGTGTGGCGTATGCCTCTTGGTCGTGGAGCATTTTCGGAGTTTTACTTGGTCTCGGACGCCCGAGAGAAAGAAAAATAGTTTTATTGGCTGCAGCGTTTTCGCGAAGGCGGGCGGTTTGCCGAGGCGTGGGAGCCGCTGTATCCAAGACTCTATCCAGAAAATATTGCGGTGATGTCATTGCGAGCCCCAAAGGGGCGAAGCAATCTCCTTTTTGGAGGTAATCTGGCTCTACTGCGATGAGGAGTGAAGCGAGGAAATGAGACGGATTGTCATAGCAGTTTTCACTGGATTGGCATTGACCTTGGCGCTTTTGTTGATCGGACAGGCGCACCTTCTGCAAAAAGAGTGGCTGAACAACACAGGCAAGTAATCCTGAACAGGTCGCTATGAAAACCGGGCTGATCCGACCAAATATCACATTTTTCTCTTTGTCAAAAATGCTGACAAGGGCACTGTTTGTATCTGTCACCCTTGGCACATTGGCTTGGTTCTGGACAGAGATATTAGGCTTTAAGCATTCAACGATATTCGGGGTTCTCAGCGGTGTGCTTTGGTTCACTTTGGCTTGCTGGAACTGGTGGTCATGGAGAACAAGGCAAAAAAGCAGCCAATGGCATCGCTGGCTGGCCGGTTTTGTATATGTGCTTTATGTCGGCGGATATTTTTTGTTGGCCGGTGTTTCTTTTTGGTATAAAACAATTGCCCGGCCATGGAATTTAGTGGTCGTTGCAATGTTGTCTACTTTGCTCGTTTTCCTCCTGGTTTTACCCATTGCTAACTGGAAATTGGCAAGAAAATTATATGCATTTCATGCAGTTATTGATGGGAAGATTGCCGCTTTAGGTGGAATAGGCTTGATGCTAACCGTAGGAGCAATAAGCTATTGGCTTCAAAAAATACTGGACCATGGCTCATGGATGATACTAGTGGCAATCCTGGGCCCAATTGTAGGGTTTGGTTTCATTCAACACCAATCCTTTGAAGTATGGCAAACTCGTCCATGGGCGAAAGAGAAAGAATGAGTCTCCTGCATCATTTGCAACCCAATGGAGCACCGCCGGCGTAGCGTCGCTTGCCTTCAAAGAATGGGGGCGGGCAGCCGAGGGAGGGCTGTTTGTGGTGTTGGGATGGTACTTCTTGCGCCCGAAGGAATAAATGCCTTGGAGGTGAAGATGACCTGTGCGTATGCCGTGCTCAAGGGGCTGGGCCTCGGCCTGGCGGTTGGTTTGGCCATGTTTGCCATTATCGCGGGGCTTGGCTCTCAACGTCCGGCAAAGATTGCGGGGTTTCACAACCGGCGGATGAGGGGTGTGGCTTTAGGTATAGCGTGGGGGGCCTTTTGGGGAATGTTTTTGGCGATGCTTTCGGGCCCTTGCGTGACGTATACGGACGCGATGGATGTGGCCGTTCTGGCGTGGATACTCGTGCCCACTGTACTCATAGGGATCTGGGCGTTTTATTGGAACATCCCCCTCTTCCGGCAGAAGACGGGGATCAAAGTGGTGGACGAGACGGTGGAGCGGTACCGCAAGCCCGGAGAGAAGGCATATGTGGGCCACCCCCGGGTGGTGGATGTGGACGGAACGCGATATGTGCCCGTGGTGTATCGCCATGGCCCGGAAGGGGAGGTGGCCGCCATCCTGGCCGTGCGGGAGGATACCGGGGAAGTGGTGAAAGACCCGGTGTTGATGGAGCGGCTGGGGCGGTGCATCCGGGTGGGCGACGAGATGGCGGGGTGGCCGGCGCTGTATCAGCGGTTGCAGTCCTACAAAAGCGCCCAAAAGGCCCTGCGGGGATGGCCCCAGGCGTTGAAGCAGGTGCGCGAGGTGGCCAAGCGGCTGGAGGGCACGCCCTACGAAGAGGACATGAAAGCCTTGGTGGAGGTGTGGGAATTCAGCGAGGAATACACCCGTCGTCTGAAAGCGATGATGGAAGAGGAAGGGGCGTGGGCGGCGGCGCACGGGTGGGAGCACATGAAGGAAGTGCGGTGCGAGGATTTGGAGCCGCTGGACGAGCGGTTGCGAGGGCCGTTCTTGTATGCCCGGGACCACCTGCCGTTGTTGAAACGGGGGTGGGCAGCCCGGGAGCGGCTGCTGAAAGCCTGGACCTCCCAGGCCTTGCCCCTGAAAGAAGGGAAAGAGAAGAAAGCGTTTTGGGAGGCTTTGCAAGTTATGGACATGGAAAAAAACATGACCATGTCGTTGTTTGAGAAGTGGCCGAAGGGCCAACCCCTACGGCGGTTCGTCTGGACGGAGGAGCAGCGGCGGCAATGGGAGGAGCGGCTGGCGTGGGGGGCGCGGCGGCGGCCGGAAGAGGTACGGGCGCAGATGCGCCGGCGAAGGCCGGTGCGTTTTCTGGCGTGGACGGCGGCAGTGATCGGCGGGGGCGTAGCGCTACTGAGTTTGTTGGCCGGCCCGTGGTGGGGTGGCGTATTGGCGGGCGGGGCGTTGGCGTGGCTTGGGTGGCATTTCCACGAGTGGGAACCCAAGGAGCGGTCAGAAAACACAAGACACACAGATAAAAGCGGATGAACATCGTTTCACCCGCCTCAATCGTCCATAGCCGCCTCCTCTGCGGCTACAGAGGGCGCTGGCGCAATGAATAACAAGGCAAAAATCGGTTAACGACGATGGAAAAGTGGGACTATTGATATTACCTGAATGCCCTCAATTATCCCCTGCCGCCTCGCTCGTGCTCGGCGGCTGCCCCCCTCTCTCCCGTTGGGGGAGAGAGAGGGGTGCATGGGCTTCATTTCCCCGGCAGGAGCACCAAAAGAGCGGCAAAAAGCAAGCAAGCCGTTGCCAAAGCAAAAGCAAGGCCGATGAAAAGCAAAGAGCCGCCGCGCATTTCACGTTCCAGCACCGCATC
>JALUBW010000104.1 GCA_027044735.1 Anaerolineales bacterium | reverse complement strand
GTATTGGGGAATTGGGGGATTGAGGTATTGGGGCTTGGAGGCGAGCGTTTGACCCAGCCGCCGTGGTTGCAGGGGCAACCGTGCGGCAGGGCTTTGAGTGTGGTGCAACGCATGGTGAAACTCCTTGGGAGCAGCGGATGGCGCGAAGTCCGCGGCATGGATTAGTGCATAATCAACCCTGATAGTTGGTTTAGACCTTTCACAACTTAGTGCCCAAATTTCTGATCTCTCCCTACCCCCGCTCTGGCGACGCTACTGCGTCGCCAGAGCCGCCCCCTTCCCTCCCTTACTAAAGGAGGGAAGGGGGCAGATTAGCCGAGCGCCTGGCCTGAGCGAAGTCGAAGGCCAAGCGAGGCTCAGCGGGGGATGGGTGAGATCTTGCCACAAGTGAGGCTGATTGCGCTTTCTGGATTACAAAAACTTGTTTGAGAATGCAATGAGGAGGGTCTACCCGTGGTGATGACCTTTTCCTTTGCCGTGCTCTTTGCAGGGGGTGTGGCCGCGCAGGCGTCCGGCGAGGTAGGCTTCCACCGCCGAGCGCACAGTGCCCTGCGCGCCAGTGGCGACTTCAATGCCGTAGCGGGTGAAGAAGTCCACCGCGCGCGGCCCCATCCCGCCGGTGAGCAAGGCGTCCACGCCCAGTTGCTTGATGAGCGCAGGCAGTTCGCCCGGATTGTGCCCGCCTGCCCCGGGGTTGGGGATGGCTTGTGCGGAGACGATTGCACCGTTTTCCACGGTGACGATGGTGTAGTACGGGCAACGCCCGAAGTGGTGGTTGACCTTGCTCTCCAACCCTTGCGGGGTTTCGGATGTCACGGCGATTTTCATGGCACCTCCTGAAAATTCATTCCAAAATCGGAATGGTGTGGGGACAGAAAAAAGACGCCAAGGGTAACGCAGAGGCGCAGAGGGGGAACGCAAAGGCGCAACGAGAGTGACGCCAAGGGCGCCAAGAGTGTCGCAGAGGCGCAGAGGGGTAACGCAGAGGCACAAAGAGAGTGACGCCAAGAGTAACGCAGAGGCGCAGAGA
>JALUBW010000103.1 GCA_027044735.1 Anaerolineales bacterium | reverse complement strand
CCGATGAACGCAAAAATGCCTTTCACCCCCGAAAAACCCACAGCCCAAGAGGGCGATTTAGCCCAACTGCTCAGCACTTCTCACCGCTTCTTCCTCGTGCGCCTGCAAGCGGGTGCTGAACTGCACACCCACAAGGGCGTCATCCGCCACGACGACCTAATCGGCTTGCCGTGGGGAACGCAGGTTTATTCGCACCTCGGCGAGCCGTTTTACCTGCTCACTCCGTCGCTGGCAGACTTGCTCCGCGAGACCCGCCGCAACACCCAAATCATGTTCCCGAAAGACATCGGCTTTGTGCTGGTTTCCATGAGCATTGGCCCCGGTCAAATGGTTGTGGAAGCGGGCACAGGCTCCGGCGCGCTCACCACTGCCTTCGCTTTTGCCGTGGGCGAAAGCGGCAAAGTGATTTCATACGAGCGCCGCCCCGAAATGCAGGAACTCGCCCGACGCAACCTCAAGCGGCTTGGGCTTGAGCACCGCGTTGAGTTCAAACTCCGCGACATTGCCGAGGGGTTTGATGAAAGGGATGTGCCCGCGCTGTTTTTGGATGTGCCCAATCCCGAAGATTACATCCCGCAAGTGCGGCAAACGCTCCGCTCAGGCGGTTTTTTCGGCAGCCTGCTCCCGACCACCAACCAAGTTTCCCGCCTAATTGCGGCTTTACAAGAGCACGATTTTGCTTTTATTGACGTCTGCGAAATCCTGCTGCGGTATTACAAGCCGGTGCCGGAGCGGCTTCGCCCGACCGACCGGATGGTGGCGCACACGGGGTATTTGGTGTTTGCGCGCCCAACTTTGCCGCAGGAGCCGCCGAAATAGCATGGACTTTTGGAAAGGCCTGACTCCCGAAGAGATAAGCCGCCGCCTTGCCGCGCTGAGCAGTGAGGAAGAAATCAACCCCTACCGGCTGGAAGAAAAGCGCGACGCGGCGGTTTTAGTGCCCATGCTGCGCGCCGAGGGCGAGTGGCATTTGCTGTTCATTCACCGCACGGCAAACCAGCACGACCCGCACAGCGGTCAGGTTTCCTTCCC
>JALUBW010000102.1 GCA_027044735.1 Anaerolineales bacterium | reverse complement strand
CGTGGCTTCCGTCTTCGTAGTGGAAAACGAAAGCGCCGCGCTCCAACCAGTGCCGCCCGTCATCGGGGGCGAAGCGCGGCGCTTCTTTCTGCATCTGTCCGAACAAACGGCTTAGCCGCATTTGTTGATCTCCATGTGGGATTTAGGGGTAACCCAAGTTGCCAAGTTGCTGTTTTTTGTGAAATTGGGATTGTTGTCCACAGATTTGCACAGATTTTCACCGATTGAATGGAAGGGAATACAGAAGGTACAGAGATTTACAGGTTGGGGGATTGAGGGATTGAGGGAATGAGGGAATGAGGGAATGAGGGAATGAGGGAATGAGGGAATGAGGGAATGAGGGAATGTGTCCCTCTGCGCCTCTGCGTTTCTCTGCGCCTCTGCGTTAATCTTGGCGTTCTCTGAGCCCTTGGCGCCCTTGGCGTCACTCTCTTTGCGTCTTTGGGCGAGGCACGCCTCGCCCCTACTCTGCGCCTCTGCGTTAATCTTGGCGTCCTTTGCGCCCTTGGCGTTGACCTCTCTGCGTCTCTGCTTTCTCTGCGTCTTTGCGTTACTCTCTGCGTCTCTGCGTTAACCTCAAAGCCCCACGTCCCAACGGCGCGGGGCTTGCGAAAAATGGGACGGCGAGGGATTAAATCTCCTCGTCGTCCCAAAAGTCATCGTCCTCCAAAAGGTCTTCGTCAAACAAGTCTTCATCAAGCAGGTCTTCGTCCAAGTCTTCCTCCCAATCGCCATCCATCACCTCGGCGGCGGGCTTGTAGGTAAGGCAGCCGCGGTCGGGGTCAATTTCCGCCTCCGCGGCGGTGCAATAGCCGTGCTCATCTAGAAAGATGCAATCTTCATAATGACAACGAATGCGCGGCATTTAAGCCACCTCCGTAGCGATAGTTTAGGCTGCGCCTCATGCGGGCGGCTCTTTGAGCAGGCGAATGATAGCCAAAATGAGCAAAAAAAGCAAGACTGTTGCCGAAAGTAAGCAGTAAGGGCAGTAGGCGTGAATGACCTCGGCTTCAAGGTAGGTGAGGTATGCCGAAT
>JALUBW010000101.1 GCA_027044735.1 Anaerolineales bacterium | reverse complement strand
CCATTGAAACCGAAGCCAAAGAAGAAGGCGAAAAGCGCGCCCGCAAACTGATTGCTTTAGCAATCCAGCGCGTTGCCTCCGAGCACGTTTCCGAAATCACCACCTCGGTTGTGCCGCTGCCCTCCGACGACATGAAAGGGCGCATCATCGGGCGCAACGGGCGCAACATCCGCGCCTTTGAACAAGCCGCCGGCGTGGATGTGATTGTGGATGACACGCCTGAAGCCGTCACAATTTCATCCTTTGACCCAGTGCGCCGCGAAGTGGCGCGCCGCGCCCTCACCCGACTCGTGCTGGATGGGCGCATCCACCCCGCCCACATTGAAAAAGTGGTAGAAAAGGAACGCGCCGAGGTTGAACGCATCATAATGGAAGCAGGCGAAGAAGCCGCCTACGAAGCGGGCGTGGTGGGGCTGCCAAACGAAGTGTTGGCGGTATTGGGCAGGCTCAAATTCCGCACTTCCTACGGGCAAAATCAGTTAGACCACGCCGTAGAGGCAGCCAAACTTGCCGCGGTAATCGCCGCCGAATTGGGCGCGGATGTGGAACTTGCCAAAACTGGCGCCCTCTTGCACGACATCGGCAAAGCAATGGACCACAACGTTGAAGGCACCCACGCGCTCATCGGCGCAGAATTTCTGGAACGGCACGGGTTGCCGCACGCAGTTGTGAACGCCGTAGCCTCGCACCACCACGAAGTTGAGCAGGAAACGGTTGAGGCAATCATAGTTGAAGCCGCCGATGCGATCAGCGGGGCGCGCCCGGGCGCACGCCGCGAAAGCCTTGAAGATTACCTCAAACGGGTGCGCGCCCTTGAAGAAATTGCCAACAGTTTCAAAGGCGTGAGCGAAAGTTTTGCCCTGCAGGCCGGGCGCGAAATCCGCATCATTGTCCGCCCCGACGACGTGGACGACTACCAAGCCAGCGTGTTGGCGCGCGAAATTGCCAAGAAAGTTGAAGAAAACATGCAATACCCCGGCCAAATCAAAGTGACGGTGATCCGCGAAACCCGCGCCGTAGATTATGCGAAATAAA
>JALUBW010000100.1 GCA_027044735.1 Anaerolineales bacterium | reverse complement strand
CGGGGCATCGTTTACGGGCGCTTCCAACGGTTGAAGGTGGAGCACAACGGAAAGGAGGTCGGTTTGTTGGGTCATGGTTGGCTCTTGGAGTTGCGGAGTTCGCGCGCCCGCTGGCGCACGGCCTGCAGGTTGATGATTTCGGCTACTTCGTAGCGCGGCGGCAGCGTATCGGGCACAGGGCGAATGCGCACCACCGGCGGGAAGTAACCCATCAGCCCGTGTAAGTGGGCGATGAGGGTCACCGCGGCGAAGTTGTAGGCCGGCAGCACGATGAGAATGGGCCGGGTTTGCCACGCTTCGCCGCTCAGTGGGATAGCGGCTACTTTTTCAGCGATTTGCTCGGCGAAGGAGCGGGCGTTATCCATCTGCGAGGGCACGGCGATGACCCGAGCGATTTCCTCGCCGGTAAGGGCTTCTATTTGCGCTTTTTGCGCGTCGGTAAGGGGGTGAGAGAAGTTGAGGAGGAGCATGGTTTACCTGCCTGAATGTTGACCGAGCACTTTATCAAGTGCCGAAACGAGCCGCGCGCGGCTTTGAGGTGTCAGACGCCAACGGCCGGGGGCTTTTTCGTGAATTGAGACCAACACCACTTCAATTCTATAAGCCTCTGCCAAATCCAAGAGTTGCTCGGCGGGAGGGGTTGAAACTACCCAAATACGGCCTGTGTAAGTGCCCAGATATTCTCGTCCAGTGATAGTAGTCAATTGGTCTATGCCAAAGCGCGTGCTCTTCTTCTTTGCCTTTGCTTCAATTACCGCCACCTGATTACCGCGGCGCACCAGGAAATCAATTTCAAAAGCCGGGAACTTGAGGTTGGATTTGCACTCATCTACTTGCTCTCTCAAAAAGTGAGAAAGCGCCACTTCCTGACGATTGCTAAACGATTCTTCTAGTTGCGGATACAAGCCGTGGGCTTTGAGATAGTCGTCAATGGTGATAAGCGGGGGTAGCAACGCCGAGGCTTGCGCCACAACTGCCGAAGAAAAATCCAGTGTATGCAAACGAGACTGTTTACCTTCGCTCTGAAGGTAAACAACGCGGCTATGATGTGCCCGTGCCACTTCATAACCCGCCCAAGCCATTGGCTTAGTACCGGAAGTCAAATTGAAAACCGTACCGGGCGCAAATGCTTTCTCAAAATCTTTCCTAATCCCTTCAAGGTCATAAGCGTCATCAAGCGGCAGCAAAGACGCGTGCGGCAAAAGCCTTTTCAAGTTATTAGCCACCCGGATAGTGCGGTCAGATGCGGCAAGGAGGTGGCGTTCAGGCTTCAAAGCGCGATCAACGAGCAAGATAGGAATGGGTTGCTCGCCGATGAGGGAGAGGAGGGTGGTCATGGCAAGGGCATCCTTTCTATGGCTTCAAGCGCTCCTTTGATCCGCTTAATCAGTTCGGAAGAAGGCTTGGGTTCATCGCGCATACCGGCGTGAAGGATGTCATTGCGAACGTCGGTAAACGACTTCCACAAACCAAGCACTTGCTCGGTCTGGGGAATGTCGCGCAGAAAAACAGGCACAAAACTGCGTCCTGCCTCCTTTGCCTTCAGGAAAGCATCGGCTTCGGCGTTGATGAAGCCCTCTACTCGGTGACGCTCGGCAGAAGAGGTTTCGGGGCCAATACCCAGATAGGCCATCACCCAACTGACTAACCATTCACGCGCTAACGCGGCGGCCTGCACCCAGTGTTCGCGCTCGGCATACCAGCGAATAAGGCTGCGCTCTTTCTCCAGGGCTTCTTTTTGCTCATCGGGAGCGGGGCTTTCCAGCGGCAGGTAAGTTTGGGTAATGCTTTCAAGCAGCCGGGCAAAAGGCAACGCACTTGCCGATTGCTGCAGCGCTGGTTGCGCCTTTTCCACATAATCGGGCAGGTCATGCGCCAGTTTCATGGTTTCGTGGGGGCGAATCAGGCGCAAAGCCTGGGAAATTTTCTCCAGATTGCCGGCGAGGTTTCCCAACCCGCTGAGCAGGCTCAACTGCTCTGGCTGGTCCCGCCAGTGCATCGCAAGCACTTTTTGCTGGCCCCGCAGCAACGAACTGAGGTAGCGCGCGTCGCCGGTGCGGTTGAAGCGGTCGGTGGCTGCAGCCCATTCCAGCAGCGCCAGCATGGGGCTGAGGTCGAACATAGGGGTTGTGCCGGCGGTTTTGGCGTCATAAGCCCCATAGAGAACAGCTTTTATTTGAATGCCAAAAGCGGATTGTGTATAGGCCGCAGCCAAAAGAGCCAAAACGGGCAACGAGCGAAAACCATGAGTAATGTCAAAAACAATGTGCTTTTCGGGTGCCTCCAAAATGGCATCTACGATATTGGAAAACAGGTTCCAGAGCTCCTCATCGCTTTTGCCCAAAGGAATGCGCACGGGGTTTAGAAGAATTTTCGGGAATGCTTTCCTAAACTGTTCCTGAAATTCGGGGAAAGTGCTCTCCCATGCTGCGTCTGTCAAAAAGACCGACACCCGCTTAGGCTTTAAAAAATCCGTGGTCGCTATTGGTGTAAAAGAAGCCTTGTAAGTCTGGCCTTGCCATGCATACGTCGTTTCTTCCAACTTGCGAGCGCCTAAAAACGCCAACACATGAAACGGCTCTGGCATGTTTACTTCTCCTCCAGCGTAATCACCACCCAGCCAAAGGGCGCAGCAATGGTGCCTTTGCTGACCACCACCCGCCGCGAGACAGGGAAGTCTTTGGCACGGGTGCGCGGTGTGTTCCTGCCGCGGCGATGTTGCAGGCGGAAGTCGCGCATCAGTTTTTCAAAAAGGAACTCGTCTGCCTGCAAGTGTGTCCAGAAGGTCTTGCCATCCCAGCCGCTGCCCCAGCCAATTTGCGCCAGAGCCTGATTAGGGGCAAGTTTCAGGTTGTAGATCTGGCGATAGAAATTTGCGATTTTTTCCGCACCGCTGATGCTTTCAAACCACGGCAGCAGTCTTCTTTCCAGGCGGGCTTTGCTGTGTGCCTGCACCCGTGCCATCAATTCTTCTAACCACTGCTTGCGGCGGCCAAAGCGCAGTTCGCGCTCGGCCTGTGGCGAAAACAGGTATTCATCAATGGTGATGGTGCCCGTAAGCGTGCGGTTGGGCAGCAGGGCTTCCAGTTCAATGGGCGATTGCAGGCTGCCGCGGGTAAGCACCTGGGCGTTGACCACAGCCAGGGCTTCGTTGGGGTTCAGGTCTCCGTGCAGGTCGGAAACCTGCAACGCCCGCAACAGGTCGTGGTTGGGGTCTTTGCCAAACAGTTTGCGCTCCAGCCGCTGCCCGGCCCAGGAACGGCGATTGCCGATATCACGGCGGTCAATGGGGTGACGGATCACCTCATCCCAGCCCTTCCAGGCCAACGCGGTGCGCAGTGCGCCTTTGAACGACGAGCCGGGGATGTAGGGGCGGTCTTCGTGGTCTTTGATGAAGGTCTTCAGGCGGGCATCGGCCTTGCGGGAACGCGGGGTGCCGCGCAGCACGTAGCGAAAAAGGGTTGGGTTTTTGAAATCACTTTCTGCCAGCACTTCTCCCGGCAACGGGTAGCGCGTGCGCCCTTTGCGGTCCAGGCCCATGGCATCCCACTTGGCTTCCAGAATGGCATCCTCGTCCAGCCGCCATGTGCGGCCATTTTTGATGACAAAGTCAAAGCCATGCCGAAGTTCACCGCCGTCGCCGATGTGAATGGGGGTTAGAGACTGCAAGGTGAGTTTGAAAGTTTTTGGCGAGTAGGTGGTCATGGTTTACCTCCATACCCTACTGCAAGCGCCCAGCCCAAACGCCAAACCGGATGTTCGGGAGCGTCTTCGGCGGTGAGGGGTTTCACGTCGGCGGCGCTTCCCCAGGGAGCGGGTTTATCTAACGGGCCAAGCACAGCCCCTTCGGCAAGCAAGGTCGCTGCCCTGCGGCGCAGGTTGTGTTGATCCATCCAACCACCAACACGCACCACCTGATAGGCTGCGGCGTTGGTTTGCAATGCGGCGGTTTCGTCTTCTGCGGGCAGGTAACGGCTAAGGGTGGTCCATGTGCCGCCCTTGTTTGGGGAAGGCAGTTCCAGCCCGGCGCCTTTTTCAACAACTGCCTGCCCATAGCCGCTGGTGCGTTCCGCGCCTAAACCGGCATAGCTCAGGTCGCGCAAAAGGTCAGCAAACAGGGTGCGTGTTGCTTTGTCTTGCGTGAGCCACTGAACACCAAACCACAGGCCGCACGATGCCGTAAAATGCACCGCGCCCACGTGGAACAAGTTGCTATTGTTGGCAATGCGCCCCACAGCCACTCTGGGGCGTTTGGCAACGGCCCAAAAGCGGCGCTCTTCCACTGGCAACACTTTTCTTTGCCCGCTCTTTTGCGCCGGCAATGCATCTTCTTCATCTTTCAGCACCCAGACGCTGCCTCCGTGCAGGTGTGTAACCTCGCCGAACACATCGGCTAACGTCTCGCCTTGCAGCAGCCGCCGGTAAATTGCTTCAGACACAAAGCGTACTTTCTTCAAGTCTTTATGGCGCGCGCCTTTGGGCGGCTCGCACCGCAAGGCGGCCAGAGGAACGGGAAAGAAACGCACGCTTCCGGCATAGGGGAAGGTAGAGGTCAGCAGAAAGGGTGGTGCTTTGGGATTTTCCGCTGTGCCCACCCAGGCCTCAACGGCCTCACCTCCGCGCAACAGAGCCAGCCGCGCCAGAACCGCCGCATAGAGGCTATCGGAAGGCCAGGTCAGGCGGCTTTCCTCCTGCCCGATGCCGTGTTCCCCAAAGTGGAAGGCGCGTCCCTGGATCTTCCAGGTTTGCAATCGCATAGGAGCCTCCTTATGCGGTAGGCACATTTTGTTGCAGCCAGGTCTTCAGTTCGTTAAAAGCATCAGCCAGTTCCTGCACGCTGCCAAAGGACCGAAACTCTTTCTTGTCGCTGTAATTTTTGCCTCGGGCATAAACCTCGATCTCCTTGAATTTCACCTTGCCGTAACCGCGCGAACCAGAACCACCCAGGTAATCGTCTTCCACCAATTGCATGGCGTCGATGACCTTCTTCAGGCGGTCGTAATCTGCGGCTTCATAGATACTGAAGATCAATTCCGTAGGCCCGAATTCCGCTCCAGCCGGAACGCGCTCCATCGTGCGCGGGGTGGCCGCACTGGTCACCCGGTCAATAGCGACCTCAGTTTTCAATTCGGCGTAGAGCAGGTCGGTGCGGGCGTTCGTCAATGCCTCTGCGCTTTTATCAGTCAATTCGGCATCGCGCACCACAAGACGAGAGACAGTTGGGGTATCTTGCCATTCCACCGGGGCGTCCGGCGCGGGAATCCCAAATACTGTGCAAACAGGGCAATTGACAAACTGCTCTTTCGTCTGGCAAGTGTGAATGGTTACTTTGCCAATAGATCTGTTTTGAGGCAAACCATGAAGTTTTTCTAACAGCGAGCGCATTTTGCCCCGCAGGCTGGAACCTGGGATATAGGGACGTTTGGTCAGTGGATTGCGGATCACCTCTTTGTCTAACCCACCAATTTCCAGGTCGGAGCCGGAGCCGCCGATGTGCAGACCAGTCTTAGCCACAATGGTGGCCTCAATGAACACGCGTCCGTAGAGAGTGATTTTTTTGTCAATCATGGTTGGTTTCTCCTTCATTAGTTGCGTCCGCCCTTGGAGCGGTGATACGCCAGAATAGCTTCAAACAATTCCATAAAGCGCTGGAAGCGCATGGTGCGTTCCTTTTTCTCCTTTGTATCTTCAGCTTCCGCCACGTAGTCGATCGCTTCACTAAGCACATCTTGTAAGCCTTGTACATGCCGCTGGCGGGCAGCCTGGTAATACAGTTTAGGTTTGAGCATGACCAATCGCCGCAAGGCTTTGTTCTGGTCAATTTTCCACAAGGCTTCGATCTTGCGCACTTCAGTGAAGATATTGCGTATTTGCGAGCGCGTCAGTCCCTCCTTGACCAAACGCTCCGCTGTTCGTTCGGCAAACTGGACCAGTTCCAGCCCTGTCTGGTCCTGCGTGATGATGGTTCGAATAGACATGGTTAGGCCTCCTCAAGTTGAAAAGAAATTTCACGCCCATTATCGCGAAGCAAATAAATGAGCAAATCTCGAACTTGTTCCGCTGCTTTTTCGTGCTGCTTGTTCCTGAAAACTTTAATGACATCGTCTTCTTTCAGATAATTCTCTATAATAGCTCGCGCACCGTAATTCGCGGCACAAAATGACATAAACCTTAACGATAGAAAGCGAAACCGTTCGTTTCTCACACGATTTAGCAAGCCCAAATAATTGTTCCATTGCAACCCTTCCTCAGACAAAATCCTCTTCCACCTGCCACGCCATGTAAACATCTCGTCTTGCCAATTTTTTTCCCAGGCCAATTCCTCCAATTCGCCAGTGGCTTTATCCAGAACACTATCAGGGTCAAGTCCCTTTATTCTCTGACGTTCTTTTTCTTTTGCGCGAATGTAATCCACAACTTTTGCATACAACGTAGCAAAAGATGGCAATCTCTCGCCTGCTGCAATGTCCTCTTCATCCTCTTCCACTCCATCACTGCCATCGTTCGCTTTATCTTGACTCATTCCATCGTCGGAAGGCTCTCCCTCTTCATCCGCCTCATCTGCAATCTCATCTTCCGGCACAAAAGGCAATTCTGTATCAATCCTCTCAGTGACATTGTTATTCTCAAAGCCTTGAACATTTTCATCCGCACTTCTAGACAGCACTGATTCGGTCTCCCCTTCATGCTGTTCCTCTTCTTCCAAGGATATGCTGGGGTCTATATCCATAAGACTATATATCAGCCCATCTACAGCCCGCGGCGAAAAAAGCACATCTTGCATTTCCTGATGGGTTTCTAATAAGGTGGTAGCATTTTCCAGCATCTCTTCGGCTTCAAATTCTTCAATACCACGCTCCGCGACAAGACTTCTATGTTTAATTCTCAATAAGGCTTTGCATCGTTCAAGGCTCAATTTTGCAATTTGAACAACGCTATCTGCCCCATGTTCAACAACTGGCCGTTGGGAAACCACAACCTGCACGTTCTCCGGGAGCAACTTTAGCCATTGCTCAAGAGAGGGACCAAAAGATTCTCCAAGATTTTGCACTTCATCCAATGCATCCAGTATCAGTACCCACCTGGAAGAGGGAATACGGAAATAATCATCCAAAGCATACTCAATCTGGGCTTCATCCATATGTGCCTGCAATCCCATTTTCACAAGTGCAGTCTGTTTAAAAACATCCAATGTGTCAAAGCGCCCGCGCAAATGAACAAAAACTGGCACAGGATGACGCGGAACAACCTCCAAATCCCCAATTGCAGCAAAATCACCATCGGCAACTTTTTCAGCGAAGTATTTCCTATATGTCAAGTCATCCAAATTATGACGCCCTGCCAGCTCACAGGCAAGCGCATGTAACAGCACTGATTTTCCTGAACCGGCTGGCCCAATAACAGCAATATGGCGCCTACCCGAATCTAAAAGGTCAAGCAAAGTTACTAAAGCATCTTGATTATTATCATCTAAGAGAGGAAACTCCCGAACCGCAGCCCGGGCATTTTCAAAAACGGGATCTTTCTGTACTGGAGCTACCATCCGCCTCCAGTCATCCCCTGTCAAATAGGGTACGTGGGCAGCGGTTAGTTCATCCAAATCACCAACATCTACTGGGACAGTTGATTCACCATAACGCATAAAAGCCGTGCCAACAGGATAAATTTTGCCATGTTTATCTAATGCTTCTCTTTTCAAGCGAAATGGGCGTTTTTCTGGAGATGGAAGTATAGATAAGCACGCTACTAGTTTTCCGTTCACTTCACCAAAATCATACTTTAGTCTTGGCACCGGCTCTATCCATTCTTTGGCCAAGTTGTAATATTGCTGTTTGATTTCCTCTTGCTGTGCTGTCAGGCTTTTTCGCTCAAACTGGGCGCGATGACTGGGCTTCTTGTGGAGCGCGGGGTATTCGCCCCGTAGATCGTTAATTTTCCTTCTATCTTTGTCATCCACCCCAAAAACCATCCAACATGGTTTGCCTGTACGCCTGGCTACATTTGCAAAAGCAATAATGTCACGCGCCGCTTCACCCTTTTTGATTAAATCGCCCTGTTTCCTGTTGACTTTCCATTCTTCCAATTCATCATCATTCGCATAAAGTTTAAGCAGCCCTTGTTTAAAATCCAATCGTGGGCCTTCTGTCCAATTGGCCGTGATATGCAAAAACCATTCCGCTCCCGGAAAATCTTGAGATGCTGTCATTTTCCTTTCCTCAACAGCAACTGTGCCCAGCGGGCCGCCGCGCCCCACTGGGGTAGATCACGATACTGGTTTTCCTCAAATTCTTTCCGCATCTTACGCATTGTCTGTGCAAGAGTCGGGTTCTTTGTGTCATACCGTTCCGCACCGCGCGTCAGATGATAGGCCGCCATCCACATCCAGCGTCCCCAAACCGGGCGTTCCTGGCCGCGAGCGGCTTCGCTTTCCATTTGCGCCAGCGAGCGTAGCAGCATCAAGATGGATTTCGGGCTTCCGCTGGCTTCTTCTGTACCCTTTACCAACTGAACCAATTCTTCTTGCTTTTTCTTCAGACTTTCAAATTCGTCCCATCGCCAGGCAGTGTTCAGGAAAGCAAAAGCGTTCTTTTCCTCAATAACCTTGCCATTCTTTAAAACTTTGCGTGCTTTTGCCACCCCTTCCGCTTCGCCGGCATCCTCGGCCGCCTGATAAATCGGGTATTTGCCATTGATGAAGGCCATTCCGCCGCTCAGGTGCATGCCAGGATGGCGGGTGTACGCCTCAAATTCGCGCTCAATGTCCAACGCCACATCCGGCATCACATCCCACGGGCCAAGCAGGAAGACGTCATCACCACCGGCATAGACCGCATACACCAAGGCATCACGCCCATTGCGGGCTATGATTCGTTTGACCCACCCCTCAAAGTATAGCGACATCGCCGAACTAAGCGCCGACAAACGGGAAAGTGTTGCTTTTTTGCCCAACCCGCTTTTGAATACATCGCCCAGATTATCCACGTCCATACGTACCACACCCAGCCGCTCAAAGCCACTCCCGCTTTTCTCTTGCAATTTGTCAAACGTGATCGGCTGCTCCCCTTCCATCGGGATCTGGTTGACAGTGTATCGCAACCAACGGGCAGCAGTTTCGCTACCCCGCGGCCAGTTGCCTTCAGGGTCATCCAATGCCCAGAGCGTGTCGCCGGGAGCGATTTCTGCCTTATCGTCCGGCTTGACGATTTTGATTTCCGCCCCAAAGGCTTTCAGAACTGCAGCGAAAGTGCTGCGGGGTGTGTCCTGCGGCTCAATCCAGCGCCAGTGCAAATAAGCAGCCTTGGGCAAATCGGCGCCCAATTTTTCCACATAGGAACGGCACTGAGAGCAAATCATCGGGGCTTCGGCATCGCCTTCCCCTTTTTCATCCTTCCATGGTGTCAGGTGCACATCGTCTGCCCCACAGACCACGCAATGTTTATCCCCCCCGCCGTCTTTCGGCACAGCAAAAACCTGTTTGTGCATCCCCCCGCCCAATTCAGCATAGCGTCGGGATTTGGCTTCCTGCAGGCTTTTCTGCATCATGCCCCAGTAATCGGTGAACTGGCTCAGGCGGAAGCCAGCAAGCGGCACTTTTGCGCTACCCAGCGCCAGATAAAGCGACGTACCGTGATGTGTCAGTAATTTACGGCTGATAGCGGCCTGAATTTCGGGTAACTCTTCTTCAGCAGAAAGCGGCGCCAGCAGGAAGAAGTGACCGCCACCGCTGTAAATAACATTGGTCGTTGGCAACCCCAGTTCACGAAGTACGAAGCGCAACACAGCCTCGGTCAGCAATTGCAGGTAGAAAGAACGCCCACGCAAGGCTTTCGCTGCACCTTTGCTGCTGATGGTGTAAATAAAATTCTGCACCCCGGAGATGTCGCCGCCAACCAGCAGAGCCACTTGCTTGTCCCACATTTCGCCGCTATTCATTTGCCAGTCATGGTTCAGGGCCTCAATTTGGGCATCATCAAAATTAGCCAGGCAAACTGCTAGCGCGGCGGTCATGCGGCTGTGGTCGTAAAGACTGGTGTCCGCGTAGGTTTCCCAATACGCCGCGGGGATGGACCACGTGTAGCGCATCATCAGCGCCTGCATGGCTTCCACATAGGCGGGTAAGTCCATCTCCCCGGCTTCAACGCTCGTTTTGAGGCGCTCGGCGGCGGTGGTAAACGCCTCCCACATCTCCGCGTAGGTGCGCCACACGGCTTCCTCCGCCATTGGCTCTGATTGTGGAAAGATGCGTTCCTCCTCCAGCCGCAGTTCGCCCAGAGGCAGGAAGAAGCGGTTGTGCTTCCCTGCTTCGGGGTGGGGCTGCCCGTTCAGGGCAATTTGGGCAAAGATGGGGTGCAGTTGTTTGGGGGGCGCCTTGCGGTCGCCGTCATCGCGCGCGGTATCGCCGGAATCGCGCTCGCCCGCCGAAAGTTGGTCGGCCAGGCGGATGAGGCGCTGCTCTGCATTTTTGGGCGCATGGTGGTAAGCCGCCAGCACGCCCACTTTGAACTCGGCAGGGACGTGCTTTTCAATGAAGTGCCAGGTGTGCAGGGCGTGATGGTAACGGAATTCCCGCCGGGTTTCGTCATCCCATGAACGGTTGATGGACTCACCGGCGCGCTGCGCGAACTTGCCGATGTCGTGCAAGAGAGCGGCTAACGCTATGCGGTATTGGTTTGTACTCATAAAACCTCCTCACGTTGGGCATCGTATCAGCCCCCAAAACGAGAGTTGCGCCCCTTTTCGTTTTATTA
This sequence comes from Anaerolineales bacterium, assembly GCA_027044735.1. Lineage (GTDB taxonomy): Bacteria > Chloroflexota > Anaerolineae > Anaerolineales > DRMV01 > JALUBW01. Next base: position 4,119 of record JALUBW010000100.1, on the reverse strand, counting down.
TAGCATGACGTTTGCTGAAACAGGTGTTACTAACAGGACTTACGCAGTTTAGCAACTGAGCAAGTCATGACGAACGGTTCCAGTTCATCCGCTTTCGTCCGCGCCCTTCAGCGGCCCCGGGCCGCCGTTTTGCCGAATCAAGCGCACGTAGGCTTCTTCCAAGTCGGGCAGGTCGGCCTGCACCGAAAGCAAAGTCGCCCCTAATGCCTTCATCTCATCCAGCAGGCGGTAGACGTCTGCCTCTTGCGCTAAGGTAACCTTAAACGCATACTCACCGTCGGCCTGCCGAAGGACTTGCAGCCGCCAGCGGGCTCGCACTTCCTCAGGCAATGCAGCGGGCAAGCGCACGGTCACCACATAGGCTTGAGCAGCGAACAAGCGACGCAATGCCGCAGGGGAGCCCTGGGCAACGACTTGCCCGTGCTGCACGATCACCACCCGGTCGGCCAGCGCTTCTACGACGTCCATTTGATGCGAGGTCAGCAAGATCGTCTTGCCTTCTTGGCGCGCCAAGCGCCGAATCATCGGCACCAACTCGCGCTTGGCTTCCACGTCCAGGCCCAAGGTGGGCTCATCGAGCATCACCAAGGGCGTTTCGCGCACCAGTGCGCTGGCAAGGGCTACTTTTTGCTGATTGCCGCGCGAAAGGTGACGCACCTCTGCGTGAACCGCTTCCAGGCCAAAGAAGGCCAGCCAGCGGGCGATGCTTTGGCGCGCCTGCCGCGCGGGAACGCCCGCGTAAGCCGCGAACACTTCTAAGTTGTGCCGGGGGCTGAGCCGCCAAAAGATGTTGCGGTTGCCCTCTAACACCGCGGCCACGTGCCGATACAAAAAGTGCAAATCGCCGTGGTCGCGGCCAAACACCTGCACCTGCCCCGCGGTGGGACGCACCAGGTTGAGGATGCACTTGATGGTGGTGGTCTTGCCGGCGCCGTTCGGGCCCAACAGAGCCACGATCTCGCCTTGCTGTACCTCAAGATCCACGCCTCGCACTGCGGGCACAGGCGGGTTCGCGGGGTAAGTTTTCTTCAGCCCAACCACCGAAAGCACCGTCGCCATCCGGCTCTCTCCTTCCGCACAACGGCCTCAATAATGCGCCAAAAGCCCCCGTTCGCGGGCCTGGTTTTCTAACCTGTGGTAAACCCAGAGACCCAAGCCCAAATACAACATGGCCTGCCCCAGCAGCACCCCCCATTCCCACAAAGGGAACTGCCACCACAACACGCCGGCTCGAGCGTGGTTCAGGAGCATCTGCATTCCCCGGGCAAAGGGGAACACATTGAGCCAGGGATGCGTGTTGACCGGCAGGGCTTGCAAAACGACCACCAGAAATTGCACGATGTTGAACATACTCTGCACGTTCTTGAACCGCATCGCCAGCCCGGCCAAAGCGTAGCCTATCCCATACCCCGGCACAAGGGTAAGGGTGTAGATAAGCAGGGTGGTGAGGGGGTCGAGGGGCAGCCAGCGGCCAGTAATGGCCATGAACACCAACAGCATCACCACGTTGAACGCGGTGTTGATCACAAACGCGGCGCCGGCCTCCACGGCCAGAATACGCTGCAACTGCCAGGGGGTCATGAACAGTTGTTCCAGCAGGCCTTGCTCGGCGTAGGTGGTAATGCGCCAGGTGAACTGCCCAAAACCGGTCAAAAACCCCATCCACAACCAATAGCCCAAAATGAGCACCGTGGTCGAATCGTGCAGACGGCTGGCAGGGCCGCTGAAAACCCGCACACCAAAATAAAGCAAAGCAAAAAACAACACCAGCGTGCCCAATTCCATCACGGTGTTGAAGCCATAACTGCGCATCAAGCGCAATTCTTTTTTCAGCGCAGCCAGAAAGAGGTTGAACAAAGCCATCGACACCTCCACGGGACGAGAAACGCGGCGGCTTTTTAGGGGGTGAGGGTGCTTTGGCGCCCTCGGCTTGTCTACCACGGCTATACGAAACGGCTTACTCCCCACCTTTGAGCAAACGCGCGGCTTCGGCTGCTGTAATTTTCCCCGCCTCCAAATCGTCCAAAATCTGCTGCCGCGCTTCGGCCGAAAGCCCCGTGGCTTCGGCTTCCCCCTTGGGTTGATAGCCCATGGCGCGGATGATGGCGCGCAAACGATTGCGCAGCGTGGGGTACGAGAGCCCCATTTCCTTTTCCATGCGCGAAAATTTACCTTCGTTGCGAATGAACACCTCTAAAAAGTGCAGTTGCTCTGGCGTCAAGCGGTCGAAAGCCGAGGCCTGCCGCGGGGTGATAAAATCGCCTTGCAGCGTTACCCCGCACGACCGGCAACGCAACGCGGTGACTGTCAACTCACCGCCGCATATTGGACATTGCGTTGGCATTTTGAGCATGTGACCTCCAACCAAAGTTCTTTGGGCAACAACTCGTTTTGCGATTTTCTAAACCACTAAAAAAACTTTATCATATTCTCGCAAACTCGTCAAGCGAGTGTTTATAAAAACGAAAACACCCACCTTTCCTTCTTCTTAAAATCTCAACCCGCCTACCTCCTATCCTCCTATTCTCCTTAACACTCCCCTCCCCCCTGGTTCTCCGGCCGGAGGCAAATCCGCCCGGAGGACGATGACAACGCCCTCACCGTGGGTTACACTGCAGGCAAATCACCCCCCGCCGCGCGTGAGCGCCTGCTCCTTTGGAGGTTACGACATGAACAGTCCTTCGTTAGAAGAGATCGTCCGTGAATGGGAAGACCAACTCGGCCCGGAAAATCTGGCCAAAGCCCACTACCAAGAGCGGATGCGCATGGTGCAATTCTTTCTCTCGCCCGTCGTCGCCGTGCTCTTGGCCGTGCTGTGGCTGCCCACCGGCCTGGCCGTGCATCTGCGCGACGCGCTGGGCCGCGGCGCGGCCTGGTACCAGGCCTGGGCGGTCATTTTGGTCATCATGTTGGTCAACGACATCCTGCTCTTCCCCCTCGATTGGTTTTTCGGCTGTCACGTGGAAAACCGCCTGGGCACCAACCGCCAAACCTTAGGCGGCTGGCTGGCCGACCAGGTCAAAGAAAAAGGCATCAACCTGCTGCTGCAAAGCCTGATGTTTTTGGGGCTGTATCTGGTCTTTCGCCATTGGCCGCGGCAATGGTTTTGGGGGCTGAGCGGGGTCGTGGTGCTCGTTTTGGTGGTGCTGTACCTCATCCAGCCGTGGCTGATTCGGATGCGGTTCAAAGCCGAGCCTTTAGACAACCCGGCCTTGGAAGCCCGGTTGCGCCAACTGTTTGCCCAAACGGGCGTGCCCTTCAGCCGACTGGCTTTGCTCAACGCCAGCGAAAAAAGCAGCCGCGCCAACGCGGCGCTGGTGCCCAAGGGCGCAGGCACCGAGGTGGTGCTCTTCGACACCTTGCTGCAGGATTTGGATAACGAGGCCATTGCCGCGGTGGTCGCCCACGAACTGGGACACAAAATGCACCACGACATGCTCAAAGTGTTCACCCTGCTGGGCATCGGTCTGATCGCGGCGTTGGCCGCGGGTTACGAAACGCTCACCGTGTGGGGACGCCTCTGGGGGCTGCATGGCCCTGCGGACGTGGCGACCTTCCCCCTGCTCACGGCCGCGGTGGCGGTGTTTTCCATGGTGCTCACCGTGGGCCTTAACGTCTACAGCCGCCACGAAGAAGAAGCCGCCGACCGCTTCGCGCTGGAAACCATCGGCCAGGCCGCGCCCTTCATCCGGGCTATGCAAATGCTGGCCCGCAAAAACAAGGCCCTGCCCCAACCGAGCCGCTGGGTCGAAATGGTGCTCTACAACCACCCCAGCCTGGCCCGACGGGTGCAAAACGCCTACGCCTGGCAAGCCCGCCGCAGCGCAACCCCCACGGCCGATCGCTAAAAACCGTAACCATTCAGCCTTGAGGAAATCGGCCGCGGATGACGCGGATGGCAACGGATTCCCGCGGATTTTTGCGCTAAGCAACGGAAGTGAGCGCGTTCAATCTGGGCTCATTTGTGAAATCTGAGGGTGTTTTTCTGCGGAATCTGCGCAATCTGTGGTTTTTCCTTGCCGAGGCTGAACAGTTACAAAAACCCTATAAACGGTTCACGCTCACGGCCGGGCGTTTTGTTGGAACCCCCGCCAGCCCGCAAAGCGGAAAAACGTCACC
>JALUBW010000099.1 GCA_027044735.1 Anaerolineales bacterium | reverse complement strand
CTGAAGTTCAGACATGAGTTCGGACATGAGGTAGCACCAAATTAGCAAAGGCGCTCAAGGCCTGTTTAGACGCCTCTTTGTAAAGGCGGGTTGGGATTGACCAATAATCCTTCAACAAAATAAAGGCTCCCGAATAGCGCCGCCATTTGCTCGACCTTTTAGCATTGCCAAACATCGCATCGCGAACCTTCTCGCCTACCATCAGTGCAATGGCATATGCCAACATTACCAATGCGAGTACCTTTTCCATATAGTCTTGCCGTTTGTTCATCACCCGCTCCATTCCCAAGAGACTTTTCAAATCACGATAGCTTTCCTCTATCTTCATTCGTTGCTTGTAGTAAGCCAAGCCTTGCTCCGGCGCCAAATCTGTGATCACCCACAACGGCTCGGGTTGGCTTGCTCTCCATTCGCCAATGACCTGCACCTGCACTTCGCCCTTGTACCACAGGTTGCGGTATACCACCCGTTGCCCTCGGGCGATGCTCAGTTTAACCTCATTCCCTTCGTCATCAAAGAACTTGGGCGGCCGGGAGCCCAGTCGCAGACGGATAACGAAATGGACACCCGATGCGGTCAAAAATTGGAGCAGGCCCGAATAACTGAATTCCCGATCTAAAACCACCGGCCGCTCACCCAACAGGTCCTTCAAACTCTCAAAAGCCCGTTGATGCACCAAGTTGCGGGAAGTGTCTTTTTGGGCGATGGTGGTGGAGGAAAAGGTGAGCAAACCGCAGGGTATGGCCCGTCCCCGATAAGGGGTGGCGAATGTCATTACCCAAAACCCTTTGGTGTGGCCGTCTTTCAAGGTACCGACATAATTGGTTTTATAGGCTTGAGGGCGGGGAATCTCGGTCACATCGGCCAACACAAAGGGAGCATCATCGGGTAAAAGACGCCACAAGGCAATGCGTGGGTCGTGGCGTTGTAGAAAGCGTTGCAAGCGTTTATAGGCGGCATCCATAGAGCCGTGCATTTTGGCAGCGATCTCGGTCAAGCGTGCAGAGCGAGCGTGCAAGATAGCGGCGATAATCTCAGC
>JALUBW010000098.1 GCA_027044735.1 Anaerolineales bacterium | reverse complement strand
ACTTACTCATCACCTTCTTCAACCAATTTGGCTTTACCAATCATGCCCAGGCGCGGCGGTGGTTTGACGCCCACTGGCGAAGGTACGCCTTGAGTTTGCATTTAGGGCTGGCAGGATAACGCCTTAGCCCAACTCCCCCGATTGCAGGTAGATCCACCAGGCTCTCTAAAATCCGGGCTTGGTGTTTCCTCGCTTTTGGAGGTGACGGTCAAGCACAAGCCACCATTACCTGCCCACCAGGTGTCACTAAGCCTCGCTTTTGCTCTCTAACGGTGGCTCCGCAGCCACATACCCCTACGCGCGTCCCTTTCTCCGACTTTGCAAAAGCCCTGCAACTTTTCATGGGCCATCCCATTCCGCCACCTTCGCTCGCCACAAGCCCAACTTCCGTCCCAAAGCCCAAAAAGGAAGCCCCTCTCTGGCCCCAAGGCTTACCTGGGCGGCTTTTCGCGAATTCCCTGGCAATTTGCGCGCCTACTCTTGACACCAGCCCTGTTTGCGCGTATAACTTGCGCCAACAACCCCTACACACCTAAAGGCTGTGAAGAGGACGAGTAAGCGTTGACACGGCAGCACAGAGAGCCGGGGAAGGTGAGAGCCGGCCTGCACGCCAACGCCGAATGGGCCTCAGAGCCGCCGGGCGAACCCCCAGGGCAGTAGCCCGTGCCGGAGTTGCCACCGTTATCAAGGCAAAGGGTATAAGCGCGGCGCACACGCGCCCGCCGTACCCGAAACGAGTGAGGCTGGCTTGCCAGTGTTCCGACCCTTCCCCGTCGCTTCACGGCGGGCTTTTTGTTTAACGGCGCGCCGGCCTAACCGGGGTGGCACCGCGGACGCTCACCACGCGTTCGTCCCCAAACGGGACGAACGCGTTTTGCGTTAAACACCGCAGTTCGCCCAGCCCATTGGCTTAAGACCGTCACAACCCGCCCAATTTTCAACGGAGGTGTAGCATGTCCGACCAATATCGTTTCCTGCTTTCCGAAGCCGATCTGCCCAAGTTCTGGTACAACATCGCAGCCGATCTGCCCACACCGCTGC
>JALUBW010000097.1:2010-4470 GCA_027044735.1 Anaerolineales bacterium | reverse complement strand
GAGTATAATAAAGAAAAGCCCCACCAAAGTCCTTTTTCAGGAGAATGCAAATGGCAAGCGTGACTTATAACCATGTGACCAAGCGTTTCGGCGATGTTGTCGCACTCAACGACTTTACCATTCACGTGAAAGACCAAGAGTTTCTGGTGCTCGTCGGGCCCTCGGGGTGCGGCAAAACCACTGCCTTGAGATGCCTTGCTGGTTTGGAAGAAGTTACCGAGGGGGAAATTCTCATCGGCGACCAAGTGGTAAACGATGTGCTTGCGAAAGACCGCGATATTGCTATGGTGTTCCAATCCTACGCCCTTTATCCCCACATGACTGTGTTTGAGAACATGGCTTTTGGACTCAAACTTCGCAAAGTGCCCAAGGATGAAATAAAGCGGCGCGTGCACGAAGCAGCCGAGATTTTGGGCATTGAAAATTTGCTTGACCGCAAGCCGCGTCAACTATCGGGCGGTCAGCGTCAGCGTGTTGCTGTCGGGCGCGCCATTGTCCGCAACCCAAAGGTCTTTCTTTTTGACGAACCGCTTTCCAACTTGGATGCCAAACTTCGGGTCCAGACGCGCACCGAAATTTCCAAACTCCACAAACGCTTGCAGACCACTTTCATCTACGTCACGCACGACCAAGTGGAAGCCATGACGATGGCAGACCGCATCGCGGTGATGAACCACGGCGTGCTTCAACAAATTGACACCCCGCAGGAACTTTACGACCATCCTGCCAATAAGTTTGTGGCGGGTTTTATTGGCTCTCCGGCTATGAATTTCTTCCCCGCTACTCTCAAGGCCGCGGATGGCAAATTCTATGTGGACACGGGTGCCTTTCAGGTTGAAGTGCCGCCGGAGCGCAAAGAGACCTACAAGGGTTATCTCAACCGGCAGGTTATCTTGGGAGTGCGCCCTGAGCATATCCACAATCCGCAGTTTGCGCCCGCGGGCATTTTCGCTCAGCCGGTGGAGGGCACGGTTGAGGTGACGGAGTTGATGGGCAGCGAAATTTTCGTTTACATGCGCGCCGGCGAGCATTCGTTTGTGGCGCGCGTTGACCCGCGCTCCAAGTACCGCATGGGCGAAAAAGGCCAAGTCGTGTTTGATATGAGCCAAATGCACTTGTTTGACCCTGAAACCGAACTTGCTATTCGGTAGAATTTCGTCCGCTGATTGACACAAGTTTGCACCTCTTGAAGGAAAAACACAGAGAACACAGAAGCGCCACAGAAAACACAGAAATTTTTCTCTGTGCTCTTTGCGCCTTTTTGTGTTAACCCCCTAGCGTCCTTTGGTTTCTTGACGCCCTTGGCGTTAACCTCTTTGCGCTCTCTGCGTCTTTGCGTTACCCCTGGTGCATTTGTTGAAGGAGGCAAAAATGCCTTTTGAAGAGTTGAAGCCGCTCCTGCGCCCTAACGGGAGCAAAATTGTATTGCTGGTGATGGACGGCTTGGGCGGTTTGCCAATTGAGCCGAACGGCCCGACTGAACTTGAATTTGCGGCGACGCCCAACATGGATAGACTGGCTGCCGAAGGCACGCTTGGGCAGGCAATTCCCATTCGCCCGGGGATAACCCCCGGTTCTGGGCCGGCGCACCTTGCGCTTTTCGGATACGACCCGCTCCACCATCCGGTGGGACGCGGAGTTCTCTCTGCCCTTGGGGTGGGGCTTGAGGTTCGCCCGGGCGACGTGGCAGCGCGCGGCAATTTCTGCACTATGGACTCCGAAGGCAAAATCACCGACCGCCGCGCAGGCCGTATCCCCAGCGAGGAATCTGCTCCGCTGGTTGAGAAACTTGCCCAAATCAAAATCCCCGGTGTGGAAGTTGAAGTGCGGCAAGTGAAGGAATACCGTTTCGTGGTTGTGATGCGCGGCGAAGGACTTTCGCCCGATTTGGCCGATACCGACCCGCAGGTCACCGGCGTGCCGCCTTTGCCGGTGAAGCCCACCAAGGATACCCCGGCAGCCCGCCGTACCGCCGAGTTGTTCAATCAATGGATTGCTGAGGCGCGCAAATTGCTTGCCGGCCACCCCAAGGCAAATTGCGTAACCCTGCGCGGCTTTGCCACTGACCCCGAACTGCCCAAGTTTGACGAGTCCTATGGCTTGAAGGCGGCTTGCGTGGCGGTGTACCCGATGTACAAAGGCGTGGCGCGGCTTGTGGGTATGGACATTATTTCGTTTGAGGGCGAAAGCCCCGAGGACGAATTTGCCGCCGTCGCTGAGCATTGGGATGAGTATGACTTTTTCTTCGTCCACATCAAGAAAACCGACAGCAAAGGCGAGGACGGCGATTTTGCCGGTAAGGCGCACATCATTGAAACGGTGGACGCTGCGTTGCCGAGCCTGCTTGCCTTGAAGCCGGATGTGTTGATGATAACCGGCGACCATTCCACCCCGGCGAGGCTGCGCTCGCATTCGTGGCATCCGGTGCCGTTTTTGCTGTGGGCGCCCGCCAGCGCCCGC
>JALUBW010000097.1:0-1910 GCA_027044735.1 Anaerolineales bacterium | reverse complement strand
ATAACTGATGAACGCCGAACTAGCAGAACTTTTCCGCCGCATAGCGCGCCTTTTGGAAATCAAAGGCGAGAGCGCTTACAAAATCAACGCCTATAAGCGCGTCGCGCGTTCTCTGAGCGACCTTGATGCGCCGGTAGAGGAGTATTGGCGCGCGGGCCGGCTCAAGGAAATCCCCGGCGTGGGCGATGCAATCGCCAAGAAAATTGACGAATACCTTCGCACCGGCACTTTGCAATTTTTGGAGCGTTTAGAGTCGGAAGTGCCGCCTTCGCTGCTGGAACTGACTGCCCTCCCCGGCATTGGACCTAAGAAAGCGCGTCTTTTGTGGCAGGAACTTGGCATAACCGACATTGATGCTTTGGCCGAGGCCGCCGCGCAGGGCAAATTGCGGGCACTGAAGGGCTTTAGTGCCCAGAGCGAACAGCGCATTTTGGAGGGTATCAAGGAATATCGGGTGGGCCCCAAAGGCTTTTTGCTCGGCTTGGCTTACCCCGCTGCGCTGTCGCTGGTAAAACGGCTGCGCGCCCTGCCTGCCGTTCTGCAGGTGGAATTGGCGGGCAGCGTGCGGCGCGGCCGTGAAATGGTCAACGACATTGACATTGCAATGGCCGCTGCTGAGCCGGATGGGGCGCTTTTGGCGGCGGCGGATGCACTTCACCTGCCGCACGACAAGCCGCAGCCCGAGGGCGATTGCCGCTCTCTGGAAATGCGCTTGCCCAGCGGTCTGCCCCTTCACCTGATTGCCTGCCGCCCCGAAATTTTTGGCTTTGGCTGGGTGATGGCAACCGGCAGCGCCGCGCACACCGATGCGCTTGAAGAACTGGCGGCTTTGCGCGGCAAACGCCTTACCGCCGCCGATTTCCCCGTGAGCACCGAGCAGGGGTTTTACGGCGCATTGGGACTGGATTGGATTCCGCCGGAATTGCGTGAGGGCGCGGGGGAACTGGAAGCCGCCGCGCATCACGCCCTCCCAAATCTACTGACCGAATCCGACCTGCGCGCCGACCTCCACACCCACACCGACTGGAGCGATGGGCGCGCAGCCATGCGCGAAATGGTCGCTGCTGCCGTCAAACGCGGCGTTCGCGTGCTTGCCATCACCGACCATTCGGCCTCGCTGGGCATTGCTAACGGCCTTACCCCTGAGCGCTTGCGGCAACAGCGTGAAGAAATCCGCCGCGTGCAAGAGGAATTTGGCGATGCCATCCTGCTTTTGCAGGGCGCCGAGGTGGAAATTTTGGCCGATGGCTCGCTTGATTACCCCGACGAAGTGCTGGCTGAGTTGGATGTGGTGGTTGCCTCGCTCCATACGGGCTTGCGCCAGCCGCGCGAGTGCATCACTGCCCGCTTGCTCAATGCCATTGCCAACCCGCATGTGCACATAATCGGCCACCCATCGGGGCGGCTGCTACCCGACCGCCCGCCTGCAGACCTGGATTGGGAGGCGGTGTTGCAAGCCGCCGCGGAGCACGGTGTTGCGCTGGAAATCAACGCCCACCCGCGCCGCCTTGACCTAAAGCCGGAATTGTCGCGCCGCGCCATCGCTTTGGGAATCCCGCTGGCGCTCAACACCGACGCCCATACCCCTGCCGACTTCAACAACCGCTTTTATGGCGTGATAGCCGCCCGGCGCGCGTGGGCTACGCCGGCAAATGTTATCAACGCTTGGGGGAGAGAAAAACTGCTTTCGTGGCTTCGCGCGCTATTGAGTTAACATTTTCGCGATGGCAGCGCCCTCACTCTTCCCCCGCGGGTGCTTCGGCACAGCCTCAGCACCGCGCCCCCTTCTCTCTCCCACTGGGAGAGAGAAGGGGGCAGCCGCCGAGCACGAGCGAGGCGGCGGGGGATAAGTGAGGGCGTTCAGGCAACACAACGTTACTTTCATCGTTGTTAACCGATTTTTGCTCTTC
>JALUBW010000096.1 GCA_027044735.1 Anaerolineales bacterium | reverse complement strand
GCTTACCGGACGATACCGGCGTTGTATGAAATACTTTCCGGCGAGGTGCTCATCCAGCAAATTCGCGAGGTGCGGCTTGAAGATTTGCTGCGCCGCGAGCCTGTGCGTTTGGATTTGGATTCAATAGCCTCTTACTTGGGCGGGAAGACGGTTTTGGTTACCGGCGCTGGCGGGTCCATCGGCTCGGAAATTGTGCGGCAGGTAATCAATTTCCGCCCTCGCTTGCTGGTTTTGTTGGGAAGGGGGGAGAACAGCCTGTATCAGATTGAAAAAGAGATAAAGTTTGAATGGCCTAAATTGAATTACCGCGTGGTTGTGGCCGATGTGCGCGATTATGAGCGTTTGCGGCTTGTGTTTGAGCGCCTAAAGCCGCAAATTGTTTTCCACGCTGCGGCTCATAAGCATGTTCCGCTGATGGAAACGAACCCCGAGGAGGCCGTTATCAACAACATTTTCGGCACGCGCAACGTGGTGCGCGTTGCCGAGGAATTTGGCGTGGAGCGGCTGGTCAACATTTCCACCGACAAAGCCGTAAACCCCACCTCGGTTATGGGTGCTTCTAAACGGGTGGCAGAGTTTGTGGTGCAGGCGGCTGCGGCGCGGGCGAGCGATGGGCGGGCGTTTGTCTCGGTGCGGTTTGGCAACGTGCTCGGCAGCCGAGGCAGCGTGGTGCCCCTTTTCCAAGAACAAATCCGCCGCGGCGGCCCCGTCACCGTTACCCACCCGGAAATCAGGCGCTATTTTATGACCATCCCTGAAGCCGCTCAGTTGGTGTTGCAGGCTGGCGGGTTGGGCGATAATGGCGCGGTTTATGTGTTGGATATGGGCGAGCCAATCAAGATAGCGGATCTGGCGCGTGATTTGATAAGGCTTTCCGGCTTTTCTGAAAACGAAATCCCGATAGTTTTTACCCGCCTGCGCCCGGGCGAAAAGTTGTATGAAGAACTGTTGACCGCCGAAGAAGGAGTGGTGCTGAGCCGTCATGAGAAAATTTTTGTGGCGCGCACCGCACCGGTTGAAGAGGAATGGCTTGAGGAGCACCTTGAACTTTTGTATC
>JALUBW010000095.1 GCA_027044735.1 Anaerolineales bacterium | reverse complement strand
TTTTCGTTTGCCAACAAACTTGTAGAAAGCCGTCAGCGCGATGTGCGGCTGTTGGCGGCTTATTTGACCGGCTCTTTGGTGGATGGGAACCCGTTTGTCGGCGATGCGGCGGATGTGGATGTGGTGTTTATCTACAATGCCGCGCCTGAGGTGGAACGCGAGGCCTTGCCGTTGTTTGGGGCGGTGCATTTGGATGTGCACAATCACGACCGCGCCGTTTACGAGCCCCCGCGCCGTTTTCGCACCGAGCCTTGGCTTGGCCCGGCGCTTTTTATTGCTCGCCCGCTGTACGACCCACAGCATTTTTTGGATTTTGTGCAGGCAGCGGCAAGGAGCCGTTTTCGCGACGCCGATGTTGCTTACCGCCGCGCCCAATCTTTGCTGGAAAGCGCCCGCCGCCGATGGTTTGACCTGCCGACCGAGCCCAGCCCGTCAAACATTGCCCTGTTTTTGGAAGCAGTGTATGAAGCGGCCAACATACCGGCAACTTTGCACGGCCGCGCTTTATCTCGCCGACGGTTGTTGGCCGATTTCCCGCAGGCCGAACGGTGGATCGGCGCAGAAGGCTTGACGGCGCTCCTTTACCGAACTCTCGTGCGCAATGTGGAAATTGCCGAAGGGATTGGGGAATACTTGCCGCTCTGGGAGGCGGCGCTTTCGGCCGCTCAGGCCTCCCCTGAAATTGCTCCGCTGCGGATTCCTTATTTCCGCAATGCCATGCAGGCTTACGTTTCTGCCGGGGCGCCGCTGCAAGCCGTTTTTCCGATGGCCTACACTTGGACTGTGGCCGTTTTGGAGGGTGCGTCTTCAGATGAAAATTGGCAGAAGTTCATCTCCGCAAGCGGAATGGGCGATTTGGCTTCAGGGCGGGCGGCGCTTGATTCCTTTTTGGACGCCAGCGAAGAGGCGCTGGAAGCGTGGGCGCGCACGCACGGCGCATTGTAAAACTTTGCCGAAGGAGGAAAGCCATGTCTTCGCCGAAATTTGACCTGACCGGAAAAGTGGCGATTGTGACCGGCGCATCGCGCGGGATTGGGCAGGCCGTGGCCGAAACTTTGGCCGAGGCTGGAGCGGCGGTGGTGCTTTCCAGCCGTAAGCAGGAAGCGTTAGACGCCGTGGCCGCGAAAATCAACCGCCGCGGAGGCAAGGCTTTGGCTGTGGCCGCCCACACGGGCGATTCGGAGGCGGTGGAAAGGATGGTTTCCCGCACCGTAGAGGCCTTTGGCGGGGTTGATATTTTGGTCAACAACGCCGCCACTTCTCCGCATTTTGGCCCTGTGCTCGGCGCAGAAGAAAGCCAGTGGCTGAAGACCCTTGATGTGAACCTGTTAGGCTATTTCAGGACGACGCGCGCCGTGGTGCCCATCATGCGGGCGCGCGGAGGCGGCAAAATCATCAATATAGCCTCCATCACCGGCCTTGAGCCCATGCCGTGGATGGGCGTTTATGCCGCATCCAAGGCCGCTGTGATTTCTCTCACCAAAACTTTGGCGCTTGAACTTGCCCCCGATAACATCAAAGTGAACGCAATAGCGCCGGGGTTTGTCAAAACTCGTTTTAGTTCGGTGCTGTGGAGCAATGAGGAAATGTTGGCCAAAATCCTCAAACTTGTGCCGCAGCGCCGCATAGCCAGCCCCGAAGAAATTGCTTCTTTGGCGCTTTATCTTGCTTCGCCCGAATCGGATTACATGACTGGCGAAGTGGTGGTGATAGACGGCGGGCAACATTTGGGCAGCGGCGTTGCTTTGGAGCGTTGAGCAAGGGTTATGCCAAGCAAAAAGGGCAGGGAACAAACCCTGCCCTTTTTTGCTGAAATTCACTCTCGGCGAAATTACTTTTTGGGTTGAGGCTGTGGCTGCGGTTGCTGTTGCTGGCGCGATGCGGCAATAAAGGCTTGCACTTCTTGTGCCACATTCGGCGGCAATTGCGGTTTGGTCGGCACTACCTTGCTCCAGATGTCGTAAGTTTCTATTTTGGCTTTAGCGCGCGCATTTTCCAGCCAGTTGCGGTATGCCTGTTGCTGCAAACGCTGGTATGCCGATTCGGCAAGCGGGCGTTTTTCGTGCCCTAAAACCTGAATTATGTGCCAACCGTATTGCGTTTTCACCGGCTGACTGATTTCGCCGATTTTCAGGCTGAAAGCGGTGTTTTCAAATTCTTTGACCATCTGCCCGCGACCAAACCAGCCCAAATCGCCGCCTTGGTTTTTGCTGCCGGGGTCTTGGGAGTATTTTTTGGCGATTTCGTCCCAACTTGCGCCGTTGAGGAGTTTTTGGCGCACTTCTTTGGCCGTCTTTTCATCCTTCACGAGGATGTGGCGCGCCCAAACCTGTTCCTGCTCGCGCGGCACATCGGCGGTGATGGCCTTATACAGTTTTTGAGTGTACAGCCGCACCCGCAAAATTTCCCTCAGGTCTTTTTCGCTTATGCCGGCGAGGTCTTTTATTTGCTTCAAGTAGTTTTGGAGGTTTTGCTTGTAGGCCTGCTCGGTATAGGGCGTGGGGGTTGGAGGGACGGCCGTGGCGGTGGCGGTGGGGCCGGCGGTCGGCGAGGCTTTAGGCGTAGGGGTTGGCGGCGCGGCGCTCGGGGTGGCAGTCGGCGGCAGCAACGCCATCTGCGTCGGGGAAAGTGTTGAAGTCGGCGGCACGGTTGGGGTTATGGTCGGCGTTGGGGTGCCGTTGGGGTAGTATCCAAAGGCTTCTTGCAGTGCTTTTTCCACCTCTGCATCGGTAACCGTTATGCCGCGCCGTTTTGCCTCTTGGAGTATGAGTTTTTCGTCTATCAAGTTGTTCAGCACTTCTTTGCCGAGCCCTTGGGCGTCTGAGAGTTTGGAGGTTAGGCCTTGAAGTTGTTGTGCGAAATAGCCGGCAAAGAGCGGGTTTTGGGCAAACATCTGCGCCTGCTTTAGGTCGTTTTCCACTTGCAAGATGTAAGTGGCGCGCTGGTAACGAACCCGTTTTTGGAATTCCCCAACGGTGATGACTTCGCCGTTCACTTTTGCGACCGGCTTTCGTTCCAGCAAAACGGTTTTGCTGAGCACCCCATAGCCGATTATCAAAACAACTAAGAGCACCACTGCGGCGCCTGCGCCTACCAGCAGGCGCTGTTGCCGTTGGATGCGTTTTGATACGCGCCTGTGCTTTTTTGTTACTTTTTGTGCCGAATCTTCCCGTTTTTTTCGTTTTGCCATTTTCGTTTCTCCAAAAAAGGCATAGGGCGAGGGGCCCTATGCCTTGTGTGGTGTGTTCGTGGTGGCGCAAAGCGCCTATCGGATGGGCACTTCGTTCACAAACGGCAAAAGCGCCAAATGGCGGGCGCGCTTGATGGCGCGTGCCAGCATCCGCTGGTGTTTTGCGCAAGTGCCGGTTTGCCTGCGGGGGCGTATTTTGCCTTCTTCGGTGATGTAGCGCCTTAGCAAGTCAACCTGTTTGTAGTCAATTTTTTCTATTTTCTCGGTGCAGAAATAGCATACTTTTGGACGGGAGTAATATCGCCGTTGGCGTTGGTTTTCGTTTGCCATAAAACAACTCCTTGCTTTTAGTAGGAAATATCGGCGTGGGGTTGCTCTTCATCGGTTGTTACCGATCCGTTGGCCGTGTTTGGTTCCCCTTCCTCCGCCGTTTCTTCCTCGGAGCGGAAATGTTGTTTGCGCTCGCCGAGGATTATCATTTCGTTGGCTACCACTTCGGTGCGGAGGTGCGAGTTGCCTTCTTCATCCTGCCAGCGATGGTTTTTCAGACGTCCTTCAATGTAAACTTGTTGGCCTTTGTGAAGCAACTGGTGGCAGATTTCGGCCAAATTACCCCATGCCACAACTGGGAAGGAATCGGTCTCGGTACGGCGTTCGCCGTTGGCCGTATTCCAACTGCGGCTGGTGACGACGCTGAAGGTGGTCACCGCTCGGCCGGAAGGGGTGTAGCGCATTTCCGGCGGACGGCCTATGTGACCTATCAGCATAACCTTATTCAAACCACGGCTCATCATTCACTCCTTACACTTTACCGGATTTAGGGAACGTGTTTAGCCGCAGGACTCAGGGGATTTGGGGGATTGTGCTGTTAAACTGCAATTTACTCGTCTGTGCGGACGACGAGGAAGCGCATGATCGGTTCATGCAGGCGCATTTTGCGTTCCAAAGTAGCCACCGCGGTGGGGGGCATATTTGCTTCTATGAGCACATAATAGCCTTCACGGCGTTTGCGGATTGGGTATGCCAACTGCCGCTTCCCCCACGGGTCAACTTTGGTAATTTCACCGCCGGCGGCGGTGATCCACCCCTTCACGCTCTCAATTGTGTTTTGGAGCGCGGCGCTGTCTAAGTCGGGGTGGGCGATGAAAACGACTTCGTAAGGACGCATAGAACCTCCTTTCCTTGGGGTTGCCTCCGGCGGAGGGGCCGGAAGCGGAATATGCCCGCGTCCAAGCGCGGAGCGGCGCTAAGTTTAGCACGGCTTGCCCGTTTTGGGAAGGAATACTGCCGTGTGTGTTTGGAAACCGG
>JALUBW010000094.1 GCA_027044735.1 Anaerolineales bacterium | reverse complement strand
ATAAGGAGATTGGGGGATTTTGGGGGATTTTGGGGGCTCTGCGCCCCCTCTGCGCTTCCTCTGCGCCTCGCGCGCTGAGGGCCAAAGCGAACGGCGCGGGAAGGTAATTCCCGCGCCGCGTACAGAAAAGGGGTCGCGTTAGCGCCGCTGTTCAGGCGGCGTGAAGGGAGCGTCGCCGCGGCCGCGATGCAAACGCACCATCAGGGTAACGCCCAAATATCCCAAAAACAAGCCGATCACCCCCGAGAGAAAAGCCAAGCCGTTGAGCACCCAGGTGGAAGGGAGCACGCCCACCACCATCAGCAGAGGCAGGGCTACGCCCACCACCTCCAGCACAGCGCCCACGCCAATCAAGCGCCATGGCGAAATCGGGCGCATCAAGCCTCCTCGCGATAGAGCCAGCAGGCTACCTCATGGTCTGCCGCCACCGAGAAATGCGGCGGCACCTCAACCTCACACAAGCCTTGAATGGCCTTCTGACAACGCGGGTGGAAGCGGCAGCCCGGCGGCGGCGTAATGAGCGAAGGCGGCTCGCCGGGAGGAATGTCACGCAATTTTTTGGCGTTTTCGGCCAGGGGGTCAGAAATGGCATTGAGCAAGGCCCACGTGTAGGGATGCTTCGGGTTGTCTAAAATTTCGCGGGTGCTGGCTTTTTCGATCAACTTGCCAGCGTACATCACGAAAATGCGTTCCGAGAAGTAGCGCACCGTAGAAAGGTCGTGGGTAATGTAAATCACTGAAAGGTGGCGCTCTTTTTGCACTTCGTCCAGCAATTTGAGAATTTCGACCCGCACCGACGCGTCGAGCATGGAGACCGGCTCGTCGGCAATGAGCATCTTAGGATCGCGGATGAGCGCCCGCGCAATCACAATGCGCTGCTGCTGACCGCCGCTGAGCATGTGGGGATATTTGTTGAGAAAGTCATCAGGCGGCGTGACTTTAACTTCCTCCAGGCTCCGAATAATCCGCTGCAGCCGCTCTTCCTTATTCTTCATGCCAGCAAGAATCAGCGGTTCTTCCAAAATGCGGCGGATGGTCATAAAAGGCGGCAGCGCGCCATAGGGGTCTTGCTGCACGTACCCCACCTTCATGCGGTATTCCCGCATGGCCGTATTACCGCCTTCCCAGATGTCTTTGCCTTCGAAAAGGATTTGTCCATCATGGGGATGCACCAGCCCCAAAATGGCTTTCATCAGGCTGGATTTGCCGCAACCGCTCTCGCCCACCACCGCGATGGCCTCGCCACGGGGCAAATCGAACGTCACGTCGTCGACGGCCTTGACGTAACCCGCGTGCAGGAAACCAAACCGCTTGAGTTCATACCAGATTTTCAGATGGCGCACCGAGAGCAGGGGCTGCTCTTGCGCCTCGGCGGGGGTGTAAACGGCTTCTTGAACCTGTTGTTCGCTCATACCAGACTCTCCGTGGTAAGGGGGCTAAGCGGAAACACCCGCCAGGGCTTCGGGGGAAGTCACGATGCCGTCGGCTTCTTTCTCGTAAAGCCAGCATTTCACCAAACGGTCGCCCAGTTGGAACGTGGGGGGCTCCTGCTGGCATTTCGCCATGGCAAAGGGGCAACGGTCGGCAAAACGGCAGCCGGTAGGTGGGTTGAGCAGGCTGGGCGGCTTGCCAGGGATGAATTGAAGTTCCTCCTCCCCATACAGTTTTGGCACCGCGGCCATCAACATTCGAGCATAAGGATGTAGCGGCTCAGCAAAAAACGCTTCAGCCGACGAATGCTCCATCATGTGCCCAGCATACATTACTAACACGTCGTCGGCCAGTTCACTGGAGGTGGCCACATCGTGGGTAATGAGCACAAAACTGGTGCCTTTTTCCCACTTGATACGCTTGAGAACGTTGTAGATGTTAGCCTGGGTCAACACGTCCAGCGCCGAAGTCGGCTCGTCTAACACGATGACCGCCGGATTGGTGATCAGCGCCATAGCAATAACCACGCGTTGCCGCATACCGCCGCTCAGTTCAAAGGGGTAGCGCTCGATAAAACCGTCAGGCACGCCAACAAAGTCGAACACCGCGTGTACCCGTTCTAAAGCCTCTTCTTGCGAAACACCCTTTTCATGAAGCAGCAAGGGCTCCATCACCTGATCTTTGAGTTTGAGCACCGGGTTGAGGGCGTTCATCGCGGCTTGCGGCACCTGGGAAATTTTGACCCAACGCACTTGTTGACGGTAGGTTTCGTCGTCCATGCTCATGGTTTCCACGCCGTCGATGAACACCTTACCCGTATAGCGGTTGACGTTGCGGGGCAGCAAACGGGTCAGCGCCCGCCCCATGGAGGTCTTACCACAGCCCGATTCGCCGATCACAACCACCGCCCGTTTCTTATCCAACGCGAAACTCACATGGTCTACAGCCTGCACAATACCATGCGTCAATTGAAAATACAGCACCAGGTCTTCGACAACCAGGGCTTTATTTTGAATATCATCAGAGGGGATCATCATGTGCTTCTCTCCTCGTGCTACTCTTGCCGCAAGCGCGGGTTGAAAATCCGGTCAAGGGCAAAGCCCAGCAAAGCAAAGCCCAGCCCTGTAATCATCAACAACACCGAAGGTTCCAAAATCCAGTAATACAGCCCTTTATACAAAGCGGCATTGGCCTGGGCGTCCTGGATGATTTTGCCCCACGTCGGCAAAACCGGGTCGCCAATGCCCAAGACCGCCAGTGAGGCCTCCAGGAACACGAAACTAGGAATGGCACTGATGAACCCAGGAATCAACATAGGCAAAATACGGGGAATGAGATAGAGGAAAATGATGCGACCATTCCCTGCGCCATAGGCCTGTGCCGCTTCAATATAGGGCGATTCCCGCAACTGGAGGAACATGGCACGGTACGATTTAATGCCCGCGCCAAAAATGCTCAAGGCAATGGTCACCACCATAATCATCCACAGGCTGCGGGAGACGAAAATGCCGACCATAATCAATATCGGCAAGAATGGCAGCACCATGTTAATTTCGGTAATCCGCTGAATAAGATCGTCCACGATGCCACCATACCACACGCCCACAGCAGCGATAATCATAGTGGCCAACCCGATCACCAAAGCCGAAATCAAGCCAAAGGCCATGGCTACCGGTGCTCCCCACAGCAGCCCTACTGTGAGGTCACGGCGTAGGTGGTCTGTGCCAGCAATACCATGCGCTCCACCGTAGACCAACAATTCAGCCTGAACGTCGTCGTCCGGGGCAAACGTGATGGCCGAAATATGCACCGTATAACGACCTTTCAGAGGACGTAAATTTTCCTGTTTGATGGGTTGCGACGTATCTTTCGGCAAAGAAGCAGGGTCAGTTAACAGCCCAATATCTGCTGGCACTTCCCGATGAAACATACGGCGTACGCGGCGGGCAAGGTCTTTATC
The DNA here is from genome assembly GCA_027044735.1 of Anaerolineales bacterium. GTDB lineage: Bacteria > Chloroflexota > Anaerolineae > Anaerolineales > DRMV01 > JALUBW01. The sequence continues at coordinate 11,703 of JALUBW010000094.1, read as the reverse complement.
TTGCCCCATGTGGAAACTGTATCCCTGGGTTACCGAAAAATTTCCCAGCCGGATCTTCCGCCCATCCGGTGTAATCCATTCGCCTGAGACAAAGGGCTGCTTAGAGTGGTAGGTAGGGAAGAAATAAAACACAATCTCCGGAGGAAATTCGTCAGCCGTATAATCGAAAGTATAGGTCAAGTCAATTTGCTTGCCTTTGCCCACCTTCTTCTCGCTACGCTCTACCTGTCCTTCTCGCCGCGAATCAAGGTCAATGGTCAAAGGCAATTTTTTACTACGGAAATAATTAACCCACTCAGGCGGCACCATTTTCGGATTGCGATACCAAACTTCACTGGTACCTCGCCATAAGAAAATCGCCCGACGATAAGGAATGGCCACCACCGCATAAACGGCCAGCCCTACCAACGCCAAAATGATCAGCGTGCCCACGATCGCCGAGGGGTAATACCTCAACTCACGGAAAAAGGATTTCAAAAATCCCATATTTCACCTCTCCGACGGTGTTGGCTCAACCTTGCGATGAACCCACTCGCACGCGCGGGTCCAACAGCGCATAGATGATATCCAACAAGAAAACCGAAACCGCCAACAGGTAAGCATAGATAATGGTGTTACCCACAATGACCGGTACGTCTTTCATACCAATGGCCTGATAGTATAACCGGCCGTTGCCCGGCCAGTTGAAGACCGTTTCAAAGATGATGGCGCCCATCCAGAGGGTAATCACACTCAGCAAAAAGTTCGTTACAATGGTAGGCAGTGTAGGGCGCAAAATGTAACGGCGCTCCAGCATTCGGTCAGGCAACCCTTTGGCTCGTGCGAGATCCACATAGTCTTCGCTGGAATAAATCAAAAAGAAAGTTCGGTTGCCGTACACACCAATGAAGTGCGAACTCAGCAACATCGCGCCCAAAGGCAAAACCATGTGTTTGGCGACGTTCAAGGCATACAACAAAACTGTAGGTGGCTTGGGGGCGTCAACCATACCGCCAAAGGGCAACCACCCCAACCAAGCGGCAAACACCAAAATGAGGAAAATGCCATAAAACCACGCCGGCGCGGCCGAGAGCGGGGCCAGGGCAATATAAATCTTATCCAGCAAACTGCCGTATTGCCGCGACAAGGCCAAACCGATGAACAGGTTGAGGAAAAATATCAGGAAGAATGATGTGCCCATCAACAACAGCGTTGGTGGAAGGCGCTCCAAGATGATGGCTTTCACCTGGCGCGACCCTGAATCGCTCACCATAAACTGGGCGCGGCCAAGGTTCAACGTCATAGCATCGCGGAGGAAGTAAAGGCTACGAATGAGGAAAGGTTTATCTAAGCCTAAACGCTCCGCTTCCAGGCGCACTTTTTCCTCGATCATTTTCTTCTTCTGGGTAGTGGGGACGTTTCTTAAAGAAGGGTCGCGCATAATTTTCATGCCAATTTCTTCGCGCAATTGGCTCATACGCAGTTTGTCGACATAGCCCCCCATGTTCGCGACCAAAATCGTGATGTAAACACCAATAACTGTGGTAATCAACAACAAAATGACTTTGAAAGTCAGGTATCGTGCAAAACGTTTTGCACTGCCCATAAAATGTCTCCTTCTTCGCAGCAGGAAACCACCTTTGCTTCATTCGGGTCTTCAGCCCCCTATCGATTCATGGGTTAATAAACAGAGACGAAAGGCGTTGTGATGTTCGCCTTCCACAAGAAACAGGCAACTTTTAGCGCGTCGGACACCCCACCACTGGAAGGGCTTACTGCTCCAAACAGGAAAAGAAAGCCAGTGAGGGGAATTCCCCTCACTGGCTTTGCACTCGTGCTTACGGTGCCACAACCACGAAGTCGAAGGTCGCTACGCCGGGCACTGCCACGGCCTTAGAGACCGCCACGACTTCCAGTTTCAGCGAGCCGGCGGTGAACTTAGAGGTAACATCCCCGGGGATGGCGATGTGGTAAGTTCCCTCTTCGCTCATCTCGCCTTCGCCGCGAGTCAGCATGTTGCCGTTCTCGTCGAAGACCAGGTATTCCACTTTGGAAATCTGATCCGCCGGATACGGCTTGTCGTTGAAGGTCACGTAGGCGTCGAAGGAAGCGTCTTTGCCCTGCACCACCTGCGCGTCACCGTCGATTTCTACAGCCGCGATCATGGGGGCGCCAAAGATGGCCCATTTGCTCGACAGATCCGAGAATCCGTCATAACGCTTTAAGACCGCGGTCTTGTTGGTGGTGTCTACCTGAGTGAGGATGAAGGGGCCGTTGCCAACCCAGAAGTGGCCATATTCTTTGTAGAACTTAGCCAAATTGGCGTAGCGGGTCTTCGCCTCATCGGTGGTGATGTACTTCTTCAGTGTATTAGCGTAAGGAATCGCGTTGTCCTTGGCAGCCTTGTCCAGATACTCAGAGAGGATCTTCAGACTTGGGCCGGCGATGAAGCTGGTCCATTCGGCCTTCTTCTTGTCAGCCTTGTCACTGGAGAAAGCCAATTTGCCATCGGCCTCGGCCGCAGCAGCCAGTGACAGCACGTCCCACGCTTGAGCGTTCTGCGGGAACCAAGTAGTCACCAGGTTCTCGGCATCCAGCGTAGCAACGCCGTCATCATAAGTGGCGATGGTCAACGGGTCGGTGGACACAATCTTCACGCCCTTGAAGTGGCTCAAGTAAGCAGCCAAGTTGTCCGCAGCGCTCTCGTCATAAATGGCGCTGTCTTCCTTGCCGCGGTCGAAGGTGAGGATCATGTTGTACACGAAATCACCAACGGAAAGCGGGCTGCCGTCCTGCCAGGTCACCTTCTGGAACATGTCTTTCGGGTAGGTGACGATGGAAACCATCTTGGCGGTCTTGTAAAGGTCTTTGTCTGCCAGGTCGAAAGTGGCAGCATCCTGTTGCGACAAGAAGTTGACGCCATAGGCGGCCAACGCCGCGGCCTTGTCGTCCGCGCCGTTAATTTCTTTCACCTTGTCGTCCAGGGCTTTGGCTGCGTCTTCGTCTTTGAACAGCGCTTCAACATCCACGTCTACGCCATAAGCCTTCGCCAGATCGGCCAAGTAAGCCTTGACGCTATCGGCACTGATAGAGGCAACTTTGCTCGCCAGATCCTTCGCGGTCGCTTTAGCCTTGTCGGCCTTTTCTTTAGCCGCCTGAATCTTGGCGTTCATTTCATCGGCGGTGATCCACTTCTGAGCCTTAGCATCCCAGTCAACCCAAGCGTCACCAGGTACCTCGATCTTATCCACGAACTTCAGGTCAACCCAATCCAGGCTCTTCTGCACCGGCGTGCCCTTGACCACGTCGATTTCGGCTTTCTCTACGCGCTCGGGGCGGGCCAAGCCGGTGTACGGATCCATGAACACGCCCTTGTCGTTGGTGGCAGCCTGAACGGCCAAGTCATAGGCCCAGTTGCTGCCGTCGACAGGGTTCCACGGGTCGATGAAAAGGCTCTTCTCAGCGAATTTGACCGTGCCGCCGGTCTTGTCAGCCCAGCGGATGGTGTAAGGCCAAAGGTCAGAACCGCCGATGCCGGCTGCCAGGTCGTAGGCCACGCTCAGCCCCTTGTGATAGGGCTGGAAGCCAGTCAGCATCACCACGAACATGTGAGTGTTCCACGCGGTAAACATTTCGGCGGCCTTGCGCATCAGTTCAGTGCGCTCTTCAATGGTATCGTACTGGCCGGTCCACAGTTTCTTAGCAACTTCAAAGGCCTCTTTGGGCGGGTTGTAGGCCTGCCACAAGGGCACGCCAATACCCAGATTGGTGTAGAAGAAGCCCCAGTTGGAGGATTCATCGCGCGGAATTGCCGAGTTGCCCCAGCCGCCAATGTAGAGATTCCAAGTACCTTCAGTGGGATCGCTACCAAAGACGATCGGGCTGGTCTGATCACGGGTCTTGTACTGGCGATCTACGGTAAAGCCCGCTTTCTCCAACTCGTCAGAGAACAAGTCGCCAATCTGCTTGTTCTTCCAAAGTTCTTGGCGGATGAGGAAATGAACGACCACGGGCTCGCCGTTCATGTACCAAACCTTCTGGCCCTTGTCGTTCTCTTTCAGTTCCGCACCCAAGGCCTTCATCCGCTCGGCGATCACCTGTTGCCCCTTGGTGGGGTTGTAATGATATTTCGCTTCCAACGCCTTCATGGTGTCGATGATGTTCACGTAGTCAGGCATGTTGGGCGAAAGCGCGGTATACATCGGGGTCGCAAGGCCGCCTTGGATGTTTTTAGCCACGTATTCGCGATCCAGCAACCAATGCAAAGCCTCGCGGATCTTTGGGTCGTGGAAGGGGTTGAAACCTTCTTTGAACTCGGTGGGGTTGACATGGATGTCTACCATGCTGCCCGTAGCCGTTTGCGCTGCTTCAAGATCAGGATTGCTCTTGATCTCTTTCAGCATATCGGGGTCGGTCAGCGTATCGGCGTAGATATCCACGTCACCGGCCTTCAACCGAGCCAGCGCCTGCTCTTGGTCGAAGGTAGAAACAACGACCTCATCCACCCAAGCGCCAGTGTGCGGCTTGGGTGTAGGCGTCGGCGTGGGCGTGGGGGCCTTGGTCGGCGCCTTGGTCGGGGCCTCAGTCTTCTGAGGCGCGGGGGTAGGCGTCGCCTTGGGGCCGCAGGCCGTCAAGACCATCGACGCCACGATCAACAGGGCGAACACCGTAAACCAGAAACGTTTCATCTTACTCCTCCTGAAAAGGGTGAAATGGGGGAAGGCGAAAGTAAGGGGACGTTGCGCTTTGCTCATCATTTTCTGAGCCAGGCATCACCTCCTTTCGTTCATTCTAACATAGCACAAATCCGCCAATCGGTCAAGTTACATCCCTGAAGTTCAGACATGAGTTAGGACATGAGGTAGAACCAAATCAGCAAAGGCGCTCAAGGCTTGTTTAGACGCCTTTTTGTAAAGGCGGGTTGGTATTGACCAATAATCCTTCAACAAAATAAAGGCTCCCGAATAGCGCCGCCACTTGCTCGACCTTTTAGCATTGCCAAACATCGCATCGCGAACCTTCTCGCCTACCATCAGCGCAATTGCATACGCCAACATTACCAATGCAAGTGCCTTCTCCATGTATTCCTGCCGTTTGTTCATCACCCGCTCCATCCCCAAGAGACTTTTCAGATCACGATAGCTTTCCTCTATCTTCATCCGTTGTTTGTAGTAGGCCAAGCTTTGCTCCGGCGCCAAGTCTGTGATCACCCATAGCGGCTCGGGTTGGCCCGCTCTCCATTCGCCAATGACCTGCACCTGCACTTCGCCTTTGTACCACAGGTTGCGGTACACCACCCGTTGCCCTCGGGCAATGTTCAGTTTGACCTCGCTCCCTTCGTCATCAAAGAACTTGGGCGGGCGGGAGCCCAGTCGCAGACGGATAACGAAATGGACGCCCGCTGCTGTCAAAAATTGGAGCAGGCCCGAATAACTGAATTCCCGATCTAAAACCACCGGCCGCTCACCCAACAGGTCTTTCAGACTCTCAAAAGCCCGTTGATGCACCAAATTGCGGGAACCGTCTTTTTGGGCGATGGTGGCGGAGGAAAAGGTGAGCAAACCGCAGGGTATGGCCTGGCCCCGATAAGGGGTGGCGAATGTCATTACCCAAAACCCTTTGGTGTGGCCGTCTTTCAAGGTGCCGACATAGTTGGTTTTATAGGCTTGCGGGCGAGGGATTTCGGTCACATCGGCCAATACAAAGGGAGCATCATCGGGTAAAAGACGCCACAAGGCAGTTCGTGGGTCGTAGCGTTGCAAAAAGCGTTGCAGGCGTTTATAGGCGGCATCCATAGAGCCGGGCATTTTGGCAGCGATCTCAGTCAAGCGTGCTGAGCGAGCGTGCAAGATAGCGGCGAGAATCTCAGCGGCGTGTTGTGCCTCATGAGTGTTATCAAACAGGTAATGGGCGAAACGTTCCAAGGAAATTCGTTTATACTTGTACATAGGGAACCTCCTTGTTTGTGGTGTTTTTTCTATAAAACAATTTACAGGAGGTTCCCTTTTTTGTCCTAACTCATGTCCGGATCTCAGACATCCCAATGACACTGATAACAACGGAGACGCCTGCGGATTTTTTAGACGCCAAGTCCGCCAAAATGACGCCAAAGGCGCTAAGTCAGTGACGCATCCCGGACACGCTTTCCGTTTTCTGCGCCTTGCTTTTTCTCTGCGGGCTCTGCGCTATCGAGGCTCATCCCCGCGCCGGGCTACGGCAGCACCGTCCACGGGTTGATGAAGCCGCCTTTGTAGCGCACTTCGAAGTGCAGATGCGGGCCGGTCGAATGGCCGGTCGAGCCGCCCAGGCCAATCAACTGGCCCTGGAACACGCTCTGCCCGCAGTGCACATTCACCTGGCTCAGGTGGGCGTAAAGGGTCTGATAACCGTTGCCGTGGTCGATCATGATCATGTTGCCATAGCCCACGTTCGACCAGCCCGCGAACACCACCACGCCCGAATCCGCGGCGTAGATGGGGCCGCCCATCCAAATACCCAGATCCACGGCTAAGTGGCTGGGGCCATAGTTGTTGCCCACCAGGCGGTGCATCGGCGTGGGCCAGACAAAACTGCCTGTGCCCATCGCCCCGGTGTAGCCGCCGGGGCATGCGCCCGGCCCCAAATAACCCAACGACACGCCGGCGCGACCGCGCGGGATGGTCGGCACCACCCATTGCTTGAACGGCCGGCGGCCGCCCGGCACCATCACCCACGTGCCTGGTTCCACCTTCGGGTTCAGCGGGTCGATGTGGTTGCCGGGGAAGTCTACGATCGCCTGCGGGTTGGCATGGAATTTACGGGCCACCGTCTCGAACGTGTCACCCGCTCTCCATTTATAGTACACCCCATTGACCGGGGGAATTTTCAATTTCTTGCCAGGCGCGAGCATGTCGGGGTTGTCGTGCAACACCGCGTAGTTTGCCCACAGCAGGGTTTCGGGTGTAATGCCAAAGTGATGGGCAATGCTAAACAGCGAGTCGCCCATTTGCACGGTGTATTCAATGACGTCCACCCGCGAGCGCGGGGGGATGATGGTATGCAGCATCATGCCACGGCGCACGCCCGATTGGGAGGGCGTACTGATGAGCGGCGGCATGACCACGGGCACTCCCCTTCCCCCCGAAGGGGCTTCCGCGGGGGCCGAGGCCAGCGCCACGCCGACCGGCACCAGCACCACAGCCGCGGCCAAGAACACGGCCAGCCAGCGATACCACTTGTGCCACATGGCTAAATCTCCTTGTGCAGCGTCTCCAAGAACTCCATGTTGTTGCGCGTTTTGCGGAGACGCTCCAGAATAGCCTCTGTCGCCATGGCGATATCCATCCCCGCGCCATGGGGCGGGGGCGTAATCATCTGTTGGAACATGCGGCGCATCAGCCACACCCGTTGGGTGATGTCGGGGCCGAGCAGCACTTCTTCGCGGCGCGTGCCTGAGCGTTCGATGTCTATCGCGGGGAAGATGCGACGCTCCTGCAGCCGCCGCGAGAGGTGCAATTCCATGTTGCCCGTGCCCTTGAACTCTTCGTACACCACATCATCCAAACGGGAGCCGGTATCGACCAAACAAGTCGCGATAATGGTCAGCGAGCCGCCGTCTTCGATGTTGCGGGCCGCGCCGAAAAATTGCTTGGGCGGGTAAAGCGCCGAGGGGTCGATACCGCCGGAAAGGGTGCGACCCGAAGGGGTGACGACCAGGTTGTAAGCCCGCGCCAGCCGGGTGATGGAATCCAGTAAAATGACCACATCGCGCCCCACTTCCACCAGGCGCTTGGCGCGTTCTAACGCCACCTCGGCCACCCGCACGTGCTCGGTGACCGGCTCGTCGAACGTGGCAGCAATCACTTCCGCGTCCACCGAGCGATCCATGTCGGTGACTTCTTCCGGTCGCTCGCCAATCAGGGCAACCATCAAATGCACGTCGGGGTAACGTTGCGAGATGGCGTTGGCGATTTGCTTCAAAATAGTGGTTTTACCGGCCTTGGGCGGCGAAACGATCAACCCGCGCTGGCCGCGGCCAATGGGCGCCACCAGGTTGATCAGGCGGGTGGCCAACGCGTGGCGGTCGGTTTCCAGGTCGAAGCGTTCGTCAGGATAGATGGGAATCAACGTTTCAAACCGCGGGCGGTCGAAAGCCTTTTCAGGCGGCAGGCCGTTGATGCTTTCGATGCGGCTCAGGCCGTAATAGCGGCTGCTCTCCCGCGGGGGGCGCACGTAGCCGATCACCAAATCGCCATTGCGCAAGTTATAACGCCGAATCTGGGTCGGGGAAACGTACACGTCGTCTGGACCGGCGCGGTAATGCTGCGTGCGCAAGAAACCTACGCCCTCATTCATGATTTCCAAAATCCCACCGCGGATTTCCATCCCTTGGGCCTCAGCCTCGGCGCGGCGAATGGCAATCAGCAGTTCTTCTTTTTTCATCCGCCACGCCCTCGGAATATCCATCTGGCGGGCTATTTGGCGTAATTCGGCTAAAGTACGGGTTTGAAGTTCAGAAATTTCCATTGTCAGCGTCCATGTAATCTAAAATAAGGCCAACGTTGCACGTGCCCAAGGCACGGCCTGCATCGCCGCGTCAAAACACGCGATGCCGTCGGCTCAAAAGGTGTTCCGACCTCTCGCAAACAATACCGTTTACCTGCAACAGTGGGGAAAAGGGGGAAGAAGGACCATAAGACCTTGCGCGTGTGCCACCATCTCTGCGCGCTTTGATTATAGCATGCCTTGAGCGATTGTCAAGCAAGGGATCCGCAAAGATTGAGGAATTGGGGAACTGAGGTTGCTCTGCGCCACTTCTTCCATGCCGCGCTGGGTTACCGGGGCTTCTCCGCGATGATGTGCGCCATACCGCGCACGCTGGTGATGGCAACTTCGGCCTCAGGGGGCAGCAAGGCGGCAATGGCCTGGGGCCGCAAGAAATGCGAGCGCATCAGGAGAATCTTTTCCCCCAGGGCCAGGAGTTTTATAGCCCACAGATGGAAGTCAGGCTCTTCGATGACCAGGCGGCCCCCCGGCGCGAGCACCCGCCAGAGTTCGGCCACGGTGTGCGCCTGGTGGAACACGTGATGCAACGCGTCGACCATCACCACCCGATCGAAGGTTGCGTCTGGGAAGGGCAGTTCCTCGGTGCGGGCAGCCACGGCTTGCACCTGGGGCTTTTGCTGCGCGTAGCGCAACATGCCCACCGAGAGGTCAGCCACCACCAACTGCCCCACCGGGCGCAGGAACTGAGCCACCCGACCGGTACCGCCGCCGGCGTCCAACACGCGGCTTTCTGGGGTGAGGGCCAGCGCGGCCAACAGACGGGTGGGGTCTTGCGGGTGAATCAGGCGTTCGTACCACGGCGCGATGAGGTCGAAGTGAAAATCTGCGCCGTAGTGCTCGGCCTGCCAACGCCAAAGCAATGCGCCGGCCAGCGCGGCCAAGCCGTCGAGCAACAGAGCCAGCACCCAGGCGCCGGGGCTGCCCAGCCAAAGCCAGCGCAGCAAAACCTGCCCGCCTCCCACCAAAAGCATGGCGAAAAGGGCCGTGCCGTAGCCCAGCCGCCCGCTGCCCAGGTAACCCACGCCAAAATACAGCGCGGCCTGCAACAGCCAGGCCAGGCCAACGCTCTTGGGGTGGTGCGCGGCCAGCCACGCGGGCAAGGGGAAGATGGCCAGCGCCAGCCAAAGAGAAGTGAGCCACCCGGCAGGCCGCCGCATGTTCACCCCCACGGCAGGGGCTCGGCGGCGATGCGGCGGTGAAGTTCGCGCGCCAGCAGAGTGTCGTCCAAGGCGCGGTGGCTATTGGGCAGTGCGATGCCCATTTCACGGCCGGCCTGTTCCAGCCGCCAGCGACGCAGTTGGCCATCCGTGCCCCGCACGCCCTTGAACTCCGAATACAACGTGAGCAGGTCGCCCACTTCCATGCCCGGCACATCGAAGGCCATTTGGTAGCGTCGCGCGGTCTGCTCCATCAGCCGAATGTCGTAGTCTGCGTTGTAAATCAGCACCAGCCGACCGGCCAGCGCGGCCAAAATTTGCGGCCACACTTCAGGCCAGGTGGGCGCACTCTGCAGCACCGCGGTGGTCAGGCCGTGCACGCGGCTGGCATCGGCTGGCACAGGGCTTTGGGGCTTCACCAGGGTGTTGACCAAGGGACGGCCATCAGCGTCAATGATAGCGATTTCCACCACCTCGGCCCGGGCGTCCAGGCCGGTGGTTTCGGTATCCAAGTAAACAGGTTGGCGCTCAAGCCATGTCTTGGCTTGACGAATGGCGCTCCAACGGCTCATGTCAGGCCTCCGGTGCGTTGTCGAGGATGTTTTCGATGCGTTCCAACACAGGCTCGCCCAATTTGCTGCGGGCGTCTGAGGCGGCCAGGTTCTCTTCCAGTTGCTCCAGGCGGGTGGCGCCGGTAATCACGCTGGAAACCTCTTTGCGGCGCAGCAGCCAGGCCAGAGCCAGTTGCGCAGTGGTCAACCCCAAATCCGCGGCCAGGGCGCTGAGTTGGCGCACGGTGGCAATCACCTCCGGCGTGAGGCGGTCACGGATCCAGGCCATGCTTTCCAACGAGGCGCGGCTCCCGGCGGGGATGCCGTCGTTGTATTTGCCGGTGAGGATGCCCGAGGCAAGAGGGCTCCACGTGGTCAGGCCCAGACCGAACTTCTGCGCCAAGGGGGCAAGGTCGATTTCGACGCGGCGGCGGTGGAACATGTTGTACTGGGGTTGCTCCACCGTGGGGGGAATGAGGTGATGCTGCCGAGCCACAGCAACGGCTTCCATGATCTGCGCGGCCGTCCATTCCGACGTGCCCCAGTAGAGAATTTTACCCTGCTGGATGAGGGTGTTCATGGTGTAGACCACTTCTTCCACCGGCGTATCGGGGTCGAAGCGATGGCAGTAGTAAATATCCAGGTAATCGGTGTTCAAGCGGCGCAGCGAAGCATGGATCGATTCGGTAATGTGTTTGCGGGAAAGGCCGCGGCCATTAGGGCCGGGCATGGTCGGCCAAAACACCTTGCTGGAAAGCACCAAGGCTTCACGCGGCAACCCCTGGATGGCTTTGCCCATCATGATTTCGGCCTGGCCGCGGGCGTAAATATCCGCATTGTCGAAAAAATTGATACCGTGGTCGTAGGCGGCGTGGATGAGGTCGGTGGCGGCTTTTTGATCCAATTGATTGCCAAAGGTAACCCACGCGCCGTAAGAAATTTCGCTGACCTTGATGCCAGAGTGCCCCAACCGTCGGTAGTGCATTTTCGTCTCCTGAAAAACGATGACGCAGGCAGAAAACCACAGAAGGCACAGAGAGGGCGCCGAGAACACAGAAAGGCACTTAGAACGAAAGCATCGTTGTAAGGCGGGATGGCGCTAAGCGGGATTGGCTCCCCGCCCTACGACGCCCTCAAATCCGCGACCATCCGCAATCATCCGCGTGCATCCGCGGGCTGTTTTCCAAAGGCTGAACAGTTGCCATGGATTATACCAGGCCTGATTACCCGACACAAAATCAATCGTGTCCCGGCCGTTGTCTCATTGGCCGACAATCTCATCTCGTCAGGCCAAGGCTTTTCGAAAATCTCGCTTTTCCCGCCCTCTCCTCTCCCCCCAAGCCGCCCCCCTTCGACTTCGCTCAGGGCAGCCTTCGACTTCGCTCAGGGCAGCCTTCGACTTCGCTCAGGGCAGCCTTCGACTTCGCTCAGGGCAGCCTTCGACTTCGCTCAGGGCGGCGGCTTTCCCCCCT
>JALUBW010000093.1 GCA_027044735.1 Anaerolineales bacterium | reverse complement strand
AATCTGTGTAATCTGTGGTTTTATACCTACTTTCGCTTGAAATACCTCTGCATTACCACAATGCCGATAAACAAACCGGTCACGCCCGAAAGAAAGGCCGTCACATTCCACAAAACCGTTGAAGGCAAAACATGGGCTACCATCAGCGCTGGAAGCAAAACCCCTAAAACCTCAAGCAGGGCGGCAAAAATCAACAGCCGCACCGGAGAAAGGGGTTTCATCTTCACTCCTTGTCATAAAGCCAGCAGGCAACGGTATGCCGCTCGCCAACTTGCACGTGGCGCGGCTCTTTGACTTCGCACAGCCCTTTGATGGCCTTCTCGCAGCGCGGGTGGAAACGGCACCCCGGCGGCGGCGAAACCAAACTCGGCGGCTCACCGGGCGGGATATCGCGCAATTTTGTCGCGTTCTCCGCCAGCGGGTCGGAAATAGCGTTGAGCAACGCCAAAGTGTAGGGGTGCTTGGGGTTGTGCAAAATTTCGTGAGTGCTCGCCTTCTCAATCAACTTGCCCGCATACATTACAAAGATGCGCTCGGAGAAGTAGCGAACCGTTGAAAGGTCGTGAGTGATGTAAATGACCGAAAGGTTGCGCTCTTTCTGCACCTCATCCAACAGTTTCAAGATCTCAACGCGCACCGAGGCGTCAAGCATAGAAACCGGCTCATCGGCAATGAGCATCTTGGGGTCGCGGATGAGGGCGCGCGCAATCACCACACGTTGCTGCTGGCCGCCACTGAGCATGTGAGGGTATTTGTTTAGAAAATCTTCCGGCGGCGAAACTTTCACCTCTTCCAGACTGCGAATTATGCGCTCAAGGCGCTTTTTCTTATCCTTCATCCCTGCAAGGATAAGCGGCTCTTCCAAAATGCGCTTGATGGTCATAAAAGGAGGGAGCGCACCGTATGGATCCTGCTGCACATAGCCAACTTGCATACGGTAAGCCCGCATAGCCTCGCGGCCGCCTTCCCAAATGTTTTTGCCCTCAAACAGGATTTCGCCGTCATGGGGGTGAACCAGCCCCAAAATGGCTTTCATCAGGCTGGATTTGCCGCAGCCGCTTTC
>JALUBW010000092.1 GCA_027044735.1 Anaerolineales bacterium | reverse complement strand
GGCTTCCCTGATAACCTCATCCAACCAACTCTTGCCAACCTTAGACTCATGCATGGGGTACCTCCCGTCTCTTTACAGGTACCCCCTTTTGCTTGGGTGGGGTTACATAGGATTTGCAACGCTACCGCCGGTGATGGAACGTTGAAACGTTGATTACGTCGTAGCTGGCAAAGCTATCCGTATAGACGATGCTGTCCGGCACCACCCGGGACTCCAGGATCGGCATGAGCGCTTTCTCCTTGGCGTTGGGGTAGAGGGAGCGGAGGGCGGAGTAAAGAGCATAACAAAGAGCAGAAAACAGAGACATATCCTTCGTTTAAGTAGGCCGGAGGCCAACGCCATCCTAGTGGTTACCCAGCCTCCCTTTCCCTTGCGCCGGCCGCCGAAGTAGCTTTCGTCCACTTCCACTTCCCCGTGCAAGGGAGCGGCCTTCTCCATCTCCTCCGCAATGATCTGACGCAGGGCGAGGTAGAAGCGGTTCACCGTATTGCGGTTCACCCCGACCAGCTCCGCTGCTGCTCGTGCGGTGGTTCCTGCAACGAAGTATTCGAGCAAACGTAAACGCTTGGCTCTACTGAGGCGGCTCTTTCTCGTGTACACTGCTGGTAGCTTAACCTCCCATAAGTACTAGCTATGCCAGCGTCAAAAATAAGGTAGACCGACATTGGAAGGGAGGTCCCCCAAGTGCAGCTTACAACGGTAGGCAAGGAGATATGGAAAGCGGCAAGAAAGGCCGAGCAGCTAGAGGAAGCGGGAGCAGGCGACTCTACGGTCAAGGAACGCCCGCAAAAGCTCAAGCTGGTAGAAGCCTTTAGAAAACACGGGGTGGGCTGGCCCGAGATAAAAGAGCTGGTAGGCATCAGCCGGGCTACCTACTACCGCTGGAAGAGGAGGCTTCAGGAAGAGGGGCTAAAAGGCTTGGCTCCCAAACCCAGACGACCTACCTGTAACCTCCCAACACCTTGCCCACTAAAGCCCCTCGCCCTGTTGCCTGCGCAAGAGTGGCTATTGACAAGAGAGGAGGAGGGGCCCCAGTGAACCATCACAAGAACGCACGACTAACGTTC
>JALUBW010000091.1 GCA_027044735.1 Anaerolineales bacterium | reverse complement strand
TTTTGTAGTTTCCCGCGCACTGCCCCCAAAATTCACGGAGGGCCCGTAGGCGCTCAGCGCCGCTGCACCCAGAAAACGACGCCATGCGCCCCTACATGGTGTTTTTTGACGTGGGCGCTTTGGTAGGCAAACAAAAAAAGCGCCGAGGAGAATTCTCCTCGGCGCAGGTGGTTACCAAGCGTTTTGGCTAATCAGCCGCAGTAGCGATCGCCTCTTCGGTGCTCTCTTCGCCGCTTTCGGCCACGGGAGCGCCGCTTTCAGGCTCCGGTTGCTCGGCTGCCGCGGGAGCGGCTGGCGGCTCTTCCTCATCATCCAAGCGCAACACCTTGGCAAAGCGTTCAGGCGAAAATCCCGTGCCCGCCGGTATCAGTTTGCCGATGATAACATTTTCTTTCAGCCCGACGAGCGGGTCCTCTTTGCCTTCAATTGCCGCGCCCGCCAGCACGCGGATTGTGTGCTGGAACGACGCCGCGGAGAGGAAGGAATCGGTGTTGAGCGCCGCTTTGGTGATGCCGAGCAAAATTTCACGGAATTTCGCCGGTCGCTTGCCTTGGGCGCGCAGTTTTTCGTTTTTGTGCAACAGCCTGATGCGGTTCACAATGTCGCCGGGGAGGTAGTCGGTGTCGCCCGGGTTGATGACCTGAACACGCGCCATCATCTGTCGTATCACAATTTCAAAGTGCTTGTCGTGGATGTTTTGACCTTGTGAGCGGTAAACCTGTTGCACTTCGGAAAGCAGGTAGTGCTGCACAGCCTTGCGCCCTTGGATGCGCAAAATCTTGTGCGGGTTGAGCGAGCCCTCGGTCAGCGGCTGCCCCGCTTCCACATGGTCACCCTCTTTCACAACCAAGCGCGCCGCGCTGGGAATTTCCACCTCGGCAACCTCGCGCTCTTCGTAGGCCACAATCACCTTGTTGTCCTCAATGCGCACCCTGCCGTCGTGCTGGGCGACGATTTCCTCGCCGTCCTCGCTGCGGGCAATGGGCTCGCCTTTCTTCACCTCGCCGCCGTCCTCCACAAGGATTTGGAAGCCTTCTGGGATGAGGTAAGGCTCTTGGACAAGTTCGCTGTGCTCAATGCGCGCCAGCCGCTGGTCGGCATAGCGCTCGGATTCCACAATGTGAACCACGCCGCTGATTTCGGCGATAACCGCTTCGCCCTTGGGTGTCTTGCGGGCTTCAAACAACTCTTCCACGCGGGGCAAACCGGTAGTAATGTCGCTTTCGGATGCCACGCCGCCGGTGTGGAAGGTGCGGAGGGTCAACTGAGTGCCGGGCTCACCGATGGACTGGGCGGCGATGATGCCAACCGCGGTGCCCAATTCCACCATTTTGCCGCGCCCCAAATCCATGCCGTAGCACTTAGCGCAGACGCCGTGCGGCAGGGCACAGGTCAGCGGCGAGCGCACTTTCACCTCTTGGATTGAAGAGGCTTCAATGCGGCGCACGTGGCGGCGCTCAATCATTTCGCCTTTTTCAACGATGATTTCACCGGTATCGGGGTCAATGATGTCATCGGCAGCAACGCGTCCCCAAATGCGCTCGCCCATGCTTTCGCCGCCCACGTTGTCGTCGCGGCGCACGGTGATGTAATCGTCGGTGCCGCAATCTTCGGCGACAACGATGACGTCTTGCACCACATCCACCAAACGGCGGGTGAGGTAACCGGCGTCGGCGGTGCGGAGGGCGGTATCGGCCAAGCCCTTGCGCGAACCGTGGGTGGAAATGAAGTATTCCAGCGTGGTCAGCCCTTCGCGGAAGTTGGAGCGCACCGGCAAGGGGATAATGCGCCCCGACGGATCGGCCATCATGCCGCGCATGCCCGCCAACTGAGAAACGGTGCCGAAGCCGCCTTTGGTGGCGCCCGAAATTGCCATCACGGCGAGGTCGCCGGTTGGATCCATGTACTGCTTGACGAGTTCGCGCACTTCTTCGGTAGCCCTTTGCCAGACGGCGATGATTTGCTCCTCTTTCTCTTGCTCGGTGAGCAAACCGCGGTTGTAGGCGCGCTCAATCGCGTCAACTTCTTCGTGGGCTTTGGCAATTATTTTTTCCTTGTCGGGCGGCACTGTGATGTCGCCGATCGCAAGGCTTACGCCGGAGCGGGTGGCATAGGCAAAGCCAATGTCTTTCACCTTGTCGGCAACTTCGCCGGTGACTTTTTCGCCGCCGATTTCGTACAGCATGGCAATCACCTTCTTGATGCCGCCCTTGTCCAGCACCTTGTTGATGAAGCGCAGCGATTCGGGCATGATGCGGTTGAAAAGCACGCGTCCCACGGTGGTGTGGATGACGCGGGTTTCAGGCTCATCAAGGCGGTTGCCCTCTTCGTCGTACCATGTGGTCGTGCGCAGGCGGATTTTGGCGTGGATGTCAACTTTCTTGAGTTGGTATGCCAGTTCCACCTCGTCCATATCGGCGAAGACCATGCCATCGCCCTTGCGCGGCGCTTTTTCCCACATGGTGAGGTAGTACACGCCGAGCACCATGTCTTTGGAGGGGCTGATGATGGGCTCGCCGTCGGCGGGTTTGAGCAGGTTGACGGAGGAAAGCATAAGTTCGCGCGCCTCGCGCACCGCCTTTTCGGAAAGGGGCACGTGCACCGCCATTTGGTCACCGTCAAAGTCGGCGTTGAACGCGGTGCAGACAAGCGGGTGCAATTGGATGGCCTGCCCTTCAATCAAAATAGGCTCAAACGCTTGAATGCTGAGGCGGTGAAGGGTGGGAGCGCGGTTGAGGAGCACGGGGCGCTCTTTGATGACCTCTTCCAGCACTTCCCAAACTTCGGGGCGGCCGCGCTCAATCAGCCGCTTAGCGCCCTTGATGTTGTTGGCATAGTTGCGCTGCACCAAGCGCGCGATGACAAACGGGCGGTAAAGTTCCAGCGCCATCGTTTTGGGCAAGCCGCACTGGTGCAGTTTGAGGTGAGGGCCGACCACAATGACCGAGCGGCCAGAGTAGTCCACGCGCTTGCCGAGCAAATTGCGGCGGAAGCGGCCTTTTTTGCCCTTCAACATGTCGCTGAGGGACTTGAGTTCGCGGCGGCCGCGGCGCGAAAGCGCTTTGCCGCGCTGCGAATTGTCAATCAGCGAATCCACCGCCTCTTGGAGCATGCGCTTTTCGTTGCGGATAATGACGTCGGGCGCACCGAGTTCCAACAAGCGCTTGAGGCGGTTGTTGCGGTTGATGACGCGGCGGTACAGGTCATTGAGGTCAGAGGTGGCAAAGCGCCCGCCGTCCAACTGCACCATTGGGCGCAGGTCGGGCGGAATTACCGGCAAAATGGTGAGGATCATCCATTCGGGCTTGTTGCCCGAGCGGCGGAAGGCCTCCACCAGTTTAAGGCGCTTGATGGCTTTCTTGCGCTTTTGTTTGCTCTTGGTGGTGCGGATTTCTTCCCAAAGTTCTTTGGAAAGTTGGTCCAAATCCAGCCGCTGGAGGATGTCCAAGAACGCTTCGGCGCCCATATCGGCTTGGAAAACATTGCCCCAGCGCGATTTAAGTTGGCGGTAGCGGGCTTCGCTCATGAAAGTGAGCGGGCGAAGGCTAAGGAGTTCCTCGCGGAGGGCCGCAGCCTCGCTCACTGCCGAGTCCTTTTGCTCATCAAGTTCTTGCTGAAGGGCTTTTATTTTCTCATTGGTTTCGGCGCTGGTTTTTTGGATTTTTTCTTCCAGAGCGGCAAGTTCGGCTTCCGCCTCTTCGCGCTTTTCTTTTTCAATTTTTTCAAGGCTGGCGGCCACGATTTGCTGAACCTTAGTGATGTGCTCGGTAGTAACAATTTCACCAGCCTGAGCAACAACCTCCCCAGCCGCGCCAAACTGTATCACGTTCGGGGCAGGTTTGCCGATGAGATCTTGCAATTGGGATTCCAAGCGCTGGCCTTCTTTGACTATAGGCTCAAGCCGAGAAGCGACGGTCTCGGTAAGACCGGCTTCAAGTTCCTGCTTGCGCTCGGTAAGTTCCTTGATGAAGCGATCGCTTTGGGCTTTGACTTCGGCAATGCGAGCATTGACGCGGTTGGCGCGAGCGCGTTCATCGGCATCGGTCTCTTCTGCAAGACGCTTGAGAGCCCGCTGGCGGGCTTCTTCGTCAACGTAGGTAACTACATACTGGGCAAAGTAAAGGACACGCTCAAGGTTACGGCGCGAAATATCAAGCAACGTGCCCATGTAAGAAGGCACACGGCGGGTGTACCAAATATGCGCCACAGGCGCAGCCAAAGCAATATGCCCCATTCGTTCACGGCGCACCGATGATTTGGTAACCTCAACGCCGCACTTTTCACATTTTATTCCAGCATAGCGCTTGTTGCGATACTTGCCGCACGCACATTGCCAATCGCGGGTGGGGCCAAAGATAACTTCACAGAACAGCCCGTCCTTCTCCGGACGCAGGCGGCGGTAGTTGATAGTTTCCGGCTTGCGCACCTCGCCGTAAGACCAACTGAGAATGGTCTCAGGCGATGCCAAACGAATTCGCAGGGCAAGCAGGTCTTTAGTTTCCACTAACAGCCTCCTCGTGGTAGGTGCGGTAGGCAAAGACTC